>DUBO01000060.1 GCA_012960245.1 Candidatus Binatota bacterium
AACGTGGATGACAGCGACGCCTGCTTGTCAACCTGCGTGCTGGCCAGCTGCGGCGATGGCATAGTGCAGGCCGGTGTAGAGGCCTGTGACGACGGCAATACTGACGATAGCGACGCCTGCCTGTCTACATGCGTACTAGCCAGTTGCGGCGATGGAATGTTGCAGGCGAGTGCAGAAACCTGCGACGACGGGAATCTTGACAACAGTGATGGCTGTTCGAATGCATGCCTTCCCCAGCGCTTCTGCGGTGATGGCAGCAATGACAGGCGCTTGACGGCTTCGGACGCACTGATGTTATTGCGCCGGGCTGTCGGGCAGAATCTCGTCTGCCCCGACTACGTGTGCGATGTAGACGGTAGTGGCGCGATCACGGCAACCGATGCGTTGATGGTTCTTCGAAAGGCCGTGGGTAGCGAGGTTTCGCTTAATTGCGGACCGGTGACTTCGGTGATGTTCCGGGTTGAATCGGGCGTGCCCATGGTCGATCTGGAACTGCTGGTAGAGTTCGACGCTACCGTCGGAGATTTTGTAGAAGAGGCCGGGGGCCTGCAGTGCAGGGCTATCGACGGCGCGGTGTCTGTTTCTGCGACCAGGCTGTCGCGGCAGGCGCTGAGAATCGAGCTCTTCTCTCCCGGCGCCGTGGTGGTGAGTCCGTCAAACACCGTGAGATGTGAGTTTGCGCCGGCTGTTTCTGAGCTGCGTGAATCTGACTTTGACCTGACGGTCACCGGTGCGAGTGACGCCAATAGTATCGGTGTCGTTCCCTTGCCCGCAGTCAGGGCGATACCCTGGTGAGTCGGCCGAAGATTCAGAATCCGTTTTCTTCTACGAGCCGACGATACCAGTAGGAGCTTTTCCTGGGCCCGCGGCGCTGGGTCTGTTAGGCGCAGTGAACCACCCCGTAACGACTTGTGGCCTCCAGGTTGCGCAGCCCCAGGTGAAGTCTTTCTAAAATTCCAGTGTCGCCATAGCGGGGATGCTAACACTTCGTCCCGGCGCAGCCCACGCGCCAGTACTGCCCGCATAACGGGTCTTGGGCATTGTATAACTCGTGGCTTCAACGTAGATTCGGCGAGCGAGGGGATTGCAAGGGGAATAGCAATGGGACGATTGACCGAAGAAGAAGTCGAAGACCTGCTGGCGGAAGCGGAGATCGCGGTGCTGTCGGTTGTAAATGACCAGGGGGCGCCCGAGGGCACGCCGGTCTGGTTTGAGTACCACGACAAGCGCATCCAGATAATGGTGGGCGCCAATTCGCACAAAGCGCGGTGCGCGAGGGCCAACCCTGCGGTTTCGGTCACCCTCGATACGCGGCAGGCGCCTTACCGGGGGATCTGCCTGCGCGGGACGGTGACCTTCGCCGAACCCGATAGCGAGCAAGCCCGGCGCATCGCGCGGCACTACCTGGGCGAAGAAATGGGAGACGCTTACGTCGAAGCCACGGCCGCGACCCTCGCAGAGCAGGTACTCCTCGACATCAACATAGACAGTAGCTTCAGCTGGGATTATTCGAAGGGGTTCTAAATGAAACTCGATCGACAGAGAGCTTTTATAACCGGTGCGGCTTCGGGGCTGGGTGCCGAAATAGCGCTTCTTTATGCGGCCAACGGTGCCAGGGTTTATGTCAGCGATATAAACGAGGACGCGGCTGCCTCTGTTGCCGCCCGTTGTTGTGAGCTGACCCCGGGCTCGGTATCGGGGCCTTGCGACGTGAGCGATTCGTCGTCTGTGAAAGCGGCCTTCGCGTCGTTGCTCACGGAACTCGGCGGTATCGATATCCTCGTTAATAACGCGGGCATTATTCACACCGATCCCGAGTACCTGGAGGCTAACGCGTCCGCGATGCAGGCGCAGATCGAAGAATCGATGCAGGGGGAGGGTATAAAAACCCACCTGCGCAGTATCGAGTTGCTCAGCGACGAGATGTTCGACCGCATGATGCGCATACACATGTACGGTACGTTTTACTGCTCCAGGGAAGCACTGCCGCTCATGCGCGAACAGGGCGGCGGTAGGATCATCAACATGGGGTCCCTGATGGGGGCGGCCTCGCTTACCGGAGCCCCCGACTACTGTGCCGCCAAGGGGGCCATCATGTCTTTTACCCGTGCGACGGCCAGGGAAGCCGCCAGCTACGGTGTTCGCGCCAACGCCATAGCACCGGGCTTCATAAAAACACCGCTGTTGGACCCGGTAGATAAAACGAGCCTGGACATGATTGCCATGCAGACGCCGATGCAGCGACTCGGCACGGCTTCCGAGGTAGCGACCACTGCACTGTTCCTGGCGAGCGATGACTCTTCGTTCTTTACCGGGCAGGTGCTGGCTCCCAATGGCGGCATCTACATGTCGCAGTAGACTGAGCGGCGGTGAGAATCTCCCCCGCTGTTGCAGCGTGGGCCATGGCGGTGCGTAGAAACCCAGCGCTGGTGGTTCTTGCGTGTACGATGCTCTTGTCCGCTTGCTGGGCGGTCGCCCCGCGTAGCGAGCCACGGCTGATAGTTGTTAACTCGTCGGCGGATTCGGGTAACGGCACGCTCAGGTACGCTATCGAGAGCGCCAACGCTTCTTCGCAACGCTCGATTATAGACATCAGGCTCGCGCCTTCCGATTCAATCAAGCCCGTGACCGAGCTGCCCGCCATCGAAGCCAGCGGCCTGGCGATTCACGGTCACGGAGCCTGGCTGGTGGGTGGCGCCTGCGGGCGTTCGCGTGGCCGCCGAGGCTGCGACGGGCTGGTCATCAAGGGACCGTCGGTGCAAGTACAAGAGCTCAACGCTCGCGGTTTCATGTTCGATGGAATCGCGGTGATCGGCGCATCGGCGAACGGGGTGGTACTGAGCGACTGCCACTGTCGCGACAACCTCGACGACGGTATCGGCATAACCGCTGGCGCGAGCGGGGTGCTCGTGGAGGGCTGCCTGCTCGAGGGCAACGGTTTTCGCAGCAAGGGTAAGGGCGTACTCGTGTTCGACGGTTCTTCGGCTGTACTGCGCGGCAATACGATCAGGCAGAACCGCGATGGCGTTACCGTCAGCCGGCGCTCGAGCGTTCGCCTGCTGGACAACCGCATAAGTGCCAACTTCGACAAGGGCTTGGGGGTGTCGGCGGCCTCGCTGACCGGATCGGGTAATTTGATCACCGTCAACGGGCTTGATGATCCAGCAATGAGCGCACTCTCGCGCGACGCGGGTGGCACGAGCCGGCCGCCCAACGGCGACGGTTTGCGGGTCGGACTGGGCTCACGGGTTGAACTCGCCAACACTGTCATAAGCGGTAACGCGGACGCCGGCGTTGTGGTCAACGATGATTCGCTGCTGAGGCTCAGCGGTGGGCGCGTCACCGACAACGGTAGCAGGGGGGTGGTGCTGCACGACCGCGCGTCGGTCGAACTCCGCGGGGTCGAAGTCAGGGGACACGGCGCGGGTGATCTGTTGGTCGCTGAGGGCGCAACGCTCACGCGGCAGGAAAGCGCCGAGTAACATAAAGCTGGTGCCTTCGTGGCTCAGCCGCGCTTGTTGCTCACCAGTTCTACGATGTCGTTCATGATGCTGGTCAGTTCAAAGTCCCGTGGGGTGTATACCCCTGCGACGCCCAGGGCCTTGAGTTGGTCGGCGTCCGCGTCGGGAATGATTCCGCCCACGACCAGGGTCACGTCTTCAAGCTCGAGCTTCTTCATCTTGTCTACGAGGTCGGGGACCAGCGTCATGTGTGATCCCGAAAGGATGCTCAAGCCGATCGCGTCCACGTCTTCTTCCTGGGCAGTGGCCACGATTTCGTCACTGGTCAGGCGGATGCCGTGATATATGACCTCCATGCCGCAATCGCGGGCGCGCACGGCGATCTGTTCCGCCCCGTTGCTGTGACCGTCGAGTCCCGGTTTGCCAACCAGCAGCCTCAGCGTGTGGCCGAGGCGTTCGCCGAGCGCCTTCACCTTTTCGCGTACCGCAACCACCGCGTCGCTGTCAGCCGCCGACTGGCCGCCCACGCCGGTGGGAGCGCGGTATTCACCGAACACGTCGCGCAGCACCTGTGACCACTCTCCGGTAGTCAGCCCGGCCGAAGCCGCAGCTATTGAGCTCTCCATGATGTTGCTACCGCTTGTGGCCGAATCACGGAGGGCCTGCAGGGCCGGCGCGATATCGTCTTTGTTGCGTTTTGCCCTGAAGGCTTCAAGGCGTTCGATCTGCTCGCGCTCGGCCGAAACATCGACCTTGAGGATGGCGTTGTCCATGTCCGAGGTAAGCGGCGAAGGCTCACTCTCGGCCCAGCGATTGACTCCCACAACGCACTGTTCGCCTGCTTCGATGCGGCGCAATCGCCGCGCGTTGGAATCCACCAGGCGCTGCTTCATGTAGCCAGCTTCGACGGCCTCGACCGCGCCGGCCATCTCGTCAATACGCTCGAGCTCCTCGTAGGCTTCTGCGATCAGGCTGTCCACCTTGGCCTGCACCACCGGCGATTCGTCGAGGATGTCGGCGTACTCAAGCAGGTCGGTTTCGTAGGCCATTATCTGTTGCGTTCTCAGCGCCCACTGTTGGTCCCAAGGCCGGGGCAGGCCCAGGGCCTCGTTCCAGGCCGGGAGCTGCACGGCTCTCGCGCGGGCTTTTTTGGACAACACCACCCCGAGCATCTCCAGCGCTATACGGATGGCGTTGTTCTCGGGTTGCTGTTCGGTGAGGCCCAACGAGTTGACCTGCACGCCGTAACGGAAACGCCTGAGCTTGGGGTCTTCCACGCCGTAGCGTTCGCGTCCTAGCTTGTCCCAGGTCTCGACAAACGCGCGCATCTTGCAGGTTTCTTCTATGAAACGGATACTGGCGTTCACGAAAAAAGAGATCCGGCCGAAGACCCGTACCATGGTCTCGCTGTCCATTCCGGGTCGTTTTTTGACCTCGTCGAGTACGGCTATGGCGTTGGCCAAGGTGAAAGCGAGTTCCTCGGACGGCGTGGCCCCGGCTTCCTGCAGGTGGTAGCTGCAGATGTTGATCGGGTTCCACTTGGGAATATTGCTGACCGTGTACTCGATGATGTCGCCGGTGAGACGCATCGACTCGGTGGGAGGAAACACGTAGGTGCCCCGCGACAGGTACTCCTTGATGATGTCGTTCTGGATGGTCCCTTGCAGGCCGCCGGGGTCGACACCCTGGCGCTCGGCCACCGCGACGTACAGCGCCAGCAGCCAGGCAGCGGTGGCGTTGATGGTCATTGACGTGTTCATGCGGTCCAACGGTATGTCGTTGAACAAGGTTTCCATGTCGGCGATGCTGTCAACCGGCACGCCGACTTTGCCTACTTCTCCGCGCGCCAGGGGGTGATCGGAGTCGTAACCGGTCTGCGTGGGCAGATCGAAAGCTACGCTCAGGCCGGTCTGGCCCTTTTCCAGGTTGCCCCTGTAGAGCGCGTTCGAGGCCTCGGCCGAGCTGTGGCCAGAGTAGGTACGAAAAATCCACGGTCGGTCCTTTTCGACCTGCTTAGAGGCCGCTTTATCAGTAGATGCCATCGGTCAGGTTTAGCAGGCTACCGGCGTTTGCTCAACGGTGAGATAGCCTGCTACGCCCCCCACCCGGTGAGCTTGGGCGGGAGGGCGGCTGGGGTTACACTCGCGGGGGTGGGTAGAGTAATTGACATGGTCGCCTATGGCCTGTTGCGAGCGGTCTGGGCGCTGGGTGCCGCGCTGCCACTGGCGGTGACAAGGGGTGCCCTTGAGGGCCTCGGCAGCCTGGCCTCCAGGGTCGACGTCCGTCACAGGCGGGTCATCGACAGCAATCTGTGCCAGGCTTTTCCTTCCTGGGACGCCGCCAAGCGAAATAGTTGCTCCAGGGTCGTTTTTCGCAGCTGGGGACGCATGATGGCCGAACTTATGCATTCGCGTGCCTTGATGGCCAACGGGAGTATCCGCGGCGTCGAAAAGGCTGCCGCTGCGGTGGCTGAACTGGCCGCCGCTGGAAACGGGGTCTTGATACTCACCGCCCATAGCGCCAATTTTGAATTGATGGCCCGGGCTGTCGGTAACAGTGGCGTGGCCATGAGCGCCTTTTACCGGCCGATGCGGAACAGGCTGATAAACGATTTTCTGCTGGCCCAGCGATCAGCTGCCGGCGTGAGCTCGGTGGGCAGGGGCAGTGCCTTGCGCGAAATAGTGAGCGTTCTTGCTGCCGGCGGCGTGGTGGCGGCGCCCCTGGACCAGAACCAGGGCCTTGGGAGGGGGGTTTTCGTGGATTTTTTTGGTCGTCCGGCCTGTACGTCGACCATGCTGGCGAGGTTGTCGCTGGCAAGCTCGGCCCCCGTTCTGCCGGTGTTTGCCAGCTGGGACAGCGACGGCCTCGTGATTGATGTGAGGCCGGCAGTGCATCCGCCGCTGTCACCGGCGGACAGGCGACAGGCGGCTGTAGATCTTACGGGGAGCTATACCGAGCTCGTAGAGCAGCAGGTGCGCTCATGGCCCGAGCAGTGGAACTGGGCCCACCGCCGCTGGAAGACCCGTCCAGCGGCCGAATCGGCAGCCGCTGAATAACCTCAGCTTCAGCTCAGCGTAACCGGGCTGAAGCCGCTTCAGACAAATTAGATTTACTTGTGTAATCAGGGCGTAATCATTTGATCCGGTAATCCTGCTTCATTAGCTTGGAAGGACCGACCCTGCTGACCCTCTCGCGTGGGAAGCCAGCAGGTGCTGCGGCTAAATCTGATGATAGAGAGGCAGTTAAATGGCTGAAGTCCCCTCGGAGACTACTGTGCGAGAAAAGCCCGTAGAGCAGGTCGATACGGTCGTGATTCGCTTTGCCGGAGACTCCGGCGATGGCATGCAGCTGACGGGCACGCAGTTTACCAACGAGTCGGCCATAGCGGGTAACGATATCGCCACCCTGCCTGACTATCCGGCCGAGATCAGGGCACCCGCCGGCACGCTCGCGGGTGTGAGTGGCTTCCAGGTCAATTTTTCCGAGGGCCGGGTCTTTACCCCCGGCGATCGCCCGGACGTGCTCGTGGTCATGAACCCCGCAGCTTTGAGTGTGAACATCGCCGACCTGAGGGACGGCGGCATACTGGTGGCCGACAGCGACGCGTTTACGCTCTCCAATATTCGTAAGGCAGGAATGGACGGGGACCCGCTCGCCGACGCGAGTCTCAACAAGAGGGTTCGCGTATTCGCGGTGCCGCTCACCCGTATGACCACGGACTCCATTGCCGACATGGGCCTGCCCAAAAAGACAATGGTTAGGTGCAAGAACTTCTTTGCACTGGGTCTTTGTTCCTGGATGTTCAATCGTCCGATTGAACAGACCCTTGCCTGGATAGGGATCAAGTTCGCGAAGTCACCAGCCCTCGTTGAGGCAAACACGCGGGTGTTCAAGGCGGGCTGGAACTTTGGCGAGACCACCGAGGTGTTTGTTCACACCTACGAGGTCAAACCGGCCAAGATCGAGCCGGGTACCTACACCAACATGACCGGGAACAGGGCCCTGGCGCTGGGGCTCATGGCGGCGGCATCGAAGGCGGGCAAGAGTATGTTCTTTGGCTCGTACCCCATCACTCCGGCCAGTGATATCCTCCACGAGCTGGCGGCACATAAGAACTTTGACGTCACCACCTTCCAGGCCGAAGACGAAATCGCGGCAGTGTGTTCGGCTATAGGCGCGTCTTTCGGGGGCGCCCTCGGGGTAACTGCGTCAAGCGGTCCCGGCATAGCGCTCAAGGGTGAGGCCATGGGCTTGGCGGTGATAACAGAATTGCCGTTGGTAATCGTCAACGTTCAGCGCGGAGGGCCAAGCACGGGCCTGCCGACCAAGACCGAGCAGGCCGACCTCATGCAGGCCTTGTACGGGCGTAACGGGGAGAGCCCCCTGGCCATCGTCGCGCCGGCGACCCCCGTGGAGTGCTTCAACATGGCCTTCGAGGCTGTTCACGTGGCGCTCAAGTACATGGTGCCGGTGATGATACTGTCGGACGGTTACCTGGCCAACGGCGCCCAGCCGTGGAAGATCCCGGACTACGACGAACTCCCCGACATCTCGGTCCGCTACTGGAAGGGAGACCTGGGTTTTCATCCCTACCTGCGCAACGAGGACACCTTATCGAGGCCCTGGGTGATACCGGGCACGCCGGGCTTTGAGCACCGCATCGGTGGCCTTGAGAAAGACTACAACTCGGGTGACATCAGTTACGACCCAGCTAACCACGAGCGCATGACGCGGGTGCGAGCAGAAAAGATTGAGCGTGTGAACGAGGACCTCAATCCGCTCTGTGTTGAGGGCAGCGAACTGGGCGAGTTGCTCATGGTGGGCTGGGGTTCTACCTACGGTGCCCTGGCCCAGGCGACCGAAGAGCTCAACGCTGAGGGTCTGGCCACCGGGCATCTTCACCTCAGGTGGCTCAACCCACTTCCCGTCGAAGAGCTGAAACGGATTTTTGCGAGATACAAGACCATAGTGGTCCCCGAGCTGAACATGGGCCAGTTAGTGCGAATTCTCAGGGAACGGCTCCTGGTTGACGCCATACCGGTGTCGCGGGTACAGGGGCAACCGTTCAAGGTAGGCGAACTCAAGGCGAGGGTGAAAGCCATAGTGGAGGAAGGTCGATGAGTGGCGAGCAGGCAAAACTGAATCGCAAGGATTTCGTCAGCGATCAGGATGTTCGTTGGTGTCCGGGTTGTGGCGACTACGCGATACTCGCGCAGGTGCAGCGGGTGATGCCCGAGCTGAACATACCGCGCGAAAACATAGTGTTCGTTTCGGGCATAGGCTGTTCCAGCCGCTTCCCTTACTACATGAACACCTACGGCTTCCACAGCATTCACGGTCGGGCCACGGCCATTGCTTCGGGACTCAAGCTGGCCAGGCCGGAACTGTCGGTGTGGGTGGTTACGGGTGACGGCGATGGCCTGAGCATCGGCGGCAATCATCTCATCCACCTCCTGCGGCGTAACCTGGATATCAACGTACTGCTGTTCAATAACGAGATTTATGGTCTCACCAAGGGGCAGTACTCTCCCACGTCGAGGATGGGCCAGATTACCAAGTCGAGCCCGCTGGGTGTGGCCGATCATCCTTTTGATACGGTTTCGTTGGCGCTAGGGGCCGACGCGACCTTTGTCGCGCGCACTGTTGATACCGAGACCCAGCATCTCCAGTCGATGCTTACCCGGGCCGTTGAGCACAAGGGGACCTCGTTTATTGAGATCCTGCAGAACTGTCCTATCTTTAACGATGGAGCCTTTGAGGAGGTCTCGGGCAAAGGTTCTCGTATTCAGAACCAGTTGGTTCTCGAGCACGGGCAGCCGCTGCTTTTTGGTCCCGAGGATGCCCGTATGGGTGTGGCCCTGGGCAAGGACATGTCTCCGCAGGTCGTGAATATGGAGTCGACGCCAGAGGAACAGGTGCTTTTGCACGATGAAACCAACGAAGCCCTCGGGTTTTTTCTAAGTCGCCTGGAGCGGCCCGAATTCCCCGTGCCGTTGGGTGTTATACGAGCCATGGACAGGCCGATTTACGAGAAGGAAGTCGCGGCACAGGCTAAACGCGCACTCAGTGAGATGGGGCAGCCCGACTTCAACAAGCTGTTCTGTGGCGGGGACACTTGGACAGTCGAATAGGGCGCTTGTAAGCTCATCGGCCAGGCCCTGGGGCAACCCTGGGAGCGGAAACGGGAGAAGACAGAGATGGAAGAGATCGAAGGAGTTGAAGAATTCATCGACGAGAGCATAGAAGAACTCAAGGGGGTAAGGGGCGATGGCGTGCTCGACGAAGACGCGCTGCGCGAGCCCGTGAGTACGCTCGAACCGCGTAAGCCGGTGGTGGTCGGTCCGCAAACACCGGCACTCGAGGCCGTGGCCGTGATGCGGGAGCAGGGAATGGGCTGCGTGCTGGTCGTCCGGTCTAATCGCTTAAAGGGAATTTTCACAGAGAGGGACGTCCTGAACAACCTGGTCGGGATGGGCACGGAGGTGGCCAAGACCCCGGTGCGCAAGTTGATGACGGGTAACCCCGAGACTCTCAGGCCCAGTGATTCAATTGCCTACGCTTTGAACAAGATGAGCCTCGGCGGCTATCGGCACATCCCGCTGGTCGACAACTCGGATGCGCCGGTGGGAGTCATTTCGGTCAAGGACATCGTCAACTACCTGGTCAAGCTGTTTCCCAAGAGCGTGATGAATCTGCCCACCCTGCCGCGAGGTAATTACGCCCGCGAAAGAGAAGGCGCCTGACACGGGGATGCGTGTTTCTGCCGGGTTTGCTGGTGACCACGCCTCTGGGCGTTGGCCTCGGCCACGCGCTTCGGCGCACAGGATATGGGCCCGGGGTCTTTCATACCGGGCATACTTGCGATAAACAGGATATAGCGGAGGTGTGGCGGAATGGCAGTGGATCAGCAAGGTAGTGTCATGTCGGAAGTCCTGGGCGGTGGCCTGGGCAAAGCCTTGGGTGAACTCAGCGTGGGCGACGCGCTTGAGTCGCTGAGGTTACAGGTCGACGGCCTGATCGATCAGCTCGCCGGTGCCGAAGCCGAAGCGCGGGTCTCGCCGCATGAGCGCGAGCGCCCGGAAACACCGAGGACAGCCCCTGAGACCGAGCATTCGCAAGAAACACCCGGTACGCGCAAGCAAGGCGATAGAGAGCAGGGCGGGCGGCAAGGCGGCCCTGCTGGTCTCGACCACGCTCACGGTCTCGAAACCGAAATCGAATCTCTCAGCGGCAAGGTAGAGTCGGCGACCGACATGCTGGCTTCCCTGACTGACTTGCTCGAAGCCCAGGCGGAGCGCTTGGAAACCCTGGAACTGCAGGTCGGTGATCCGGACTTCGATCGTCCCCTGTCGCGCGAACCCTCGGCTGTGGTTTTTCCTTCGGTTGATGCCCTCGCAGCTGAAGAGCCGTTGCCCGCTGAATCCCCGTTTTCTGCCGAAAGCCCGTTGCGAGAAGAAGCCCTGTTGGGGGAGGAGGAGCATCCCGTCGAAGCTGGTCAGTCGCTGCGGTCGGCTGCTTCTGTTTCCGGCGCCGCTGACCTGGCCGGGCGACTGGAGAGCATCGAGCTGAAGATCGTCCGCCTGAATAACAACCTGGCCTCGGTGCGTATCCGAGTCGACGATTTTGGTAGACTGTTGGGCAGTGGCCGCGCTGTTGGCCTTGGTGCTGGAGCGGATCCCGATGAGACAGCCTCCGGCCGGCTCGTCGCACCCGAAACGGAGGCAGCCGAGCCCGAACCGGCTGCCCGCCCTGATGAGACTGCCGACCAGGCAGAGAATTTTCCTGACCTGGACCAGCGGCTCATTGCTCAGCTGGCTGACCGGGAACTCGCGGTCATGGGGGGACGGGTACGCCAGCGCTCACGATCCCGGCGCAACGTGCTGGTGGTCGATTCGTCGGCCGACGCGCGCACGGTTCTCTCGATCTACCTTTCGCGGACCGGCTACCAGGTGGTGACGGCTTCGAGTGCGGAAGATTGCCTGTCCAAGCTCTGTTACCACGATGTCGACGCGGTGGTACTCGAGCCTGATATGCCCGGCGCGGACGGTGGTCACGTTTGTAGCATCATCAGGACCGACCCGGCCTTCAAGGCCTATAGCCGCGTGCCCATTATTCTTTACACCTCGAAACCCCAGAAGTTTGATCGTAACACCGCCGAACGGTGGCAGGCGAGTGACTACGTGGTCAAGGGTGGAGACATGCTACCACTGGTTTCGGCCTTGTTGCAGAGCTGTGAGGCAGCCGAAGCGCAGGACGACACCGATGCTTGAGTCGGCCGATGACGATCACTGGTTTAGCCCGGGCTGGCGTAGCCCGAGGTTGGGCGCAGGGGCGTGGCTGTGGGCCCTGGTGCTTGTCCTGGGCTTTCCGCTTGCGGTCAGCGCCCAGGGACTTCTGGTTCTCAACCCCATGCCACCCAGCTACGACCTGGGCGGGTTTTCTCTGAGCTCCCCTCCGGTCGACAACTGGAGAGAGACCCAATCTTCGCCGACTTCCTTCCAAGCTGTTTATGCCGAGCGTGCTTCGGATGTGGACATAAACCAGCGTTGCCACTTTCTCGCGGAGTCTCACAAGGTGCCCGAGTCTGATTACCAGGGTGACTCCGCTTCGGCCGCCACCGCGGCCTGGACCCAGCACACAGAGCTCAGGGGCGACGCGCTCGTGGCATTTACCCGGGTGCAGGTCCTCAAGGAGGCACCGGGTGTTTTTACTTTCACGCTGGTCGTGAAGCTCGGTGAAGAGAACGTACAGGAAACCTTCTTCATAATGCTCGCGCCCGATAAGTCTGAATACTTCGTCGCCAAGCTCACCACCAAGGAACCCCAGTTCCGCGAGGCCCCGTTCTACGCACCGCTGATGCTCTCCTTATCGACCCTGCGCTGGCGCGCTGAACAGGCCGAGGGCGGTTCCCCGTCCGCGGAAACAGTTGAAGACGCGGTGGATGGCGAATCGGGCGCTGACGGTGCTTTGCCGGGGGACGAGTCGGGCGCTGAAGCGCCCCCTGTCCAACCTTGACCAGCTGTTGATTCCAGACAACCGGGAGTTTTGCAGCGACCGGGCTTTGCTCAGGTGGCCACGGCCGTGTCGACTTCATCCTCGTCGATCCAACTCAGTGCCGCTTCGCGTCCGTCACGCATGAGCCGCTCGGGGCTGCCGGAACCAGGCAGCAGGTAGTCGAGCAGTCCCGGCCTCTCGCCGCTGTCGAAGCCGATTACGCTGACCTTGATGTTTCTTTCCGAGGCAGTATGCATTGCTTGCTCCAACTCCAGCGACTGAGAAACCGCGTCATCGACCCCGAGCAACAGTACCCTGTCTACACTGCTTGCCAGTAGGTGCCGGATCGCCCGCTCCCATGGCCAGGCCCCGCCGTTCTGCTCGGTGAGGCTCGCCGTGGCGACTCCCATGCTGCCCGGTTGGGCGCTGCCACCGGGCAGGGCCGAGTAGTGCTCACCGCAGAACATCTGTAACTCGACCAGTTGTTGATCGGTGTTTCCGTAGCCGAGAGAGTTCTCGACGAAGCCGACCAGCCTGCTGGTTTCCCGTCCTCTTGGCGCAAGGAGGCGGGCGTGTTCGAGCGCGGTATCGAAGAGGATGTGTTGGGCGCGAAGTTTTTCCCAGCCCCTGGCAAGTTCTTCGCCGCTGCCGTTTGCCAGCATCAATGCGTTTAGGGTGGAAGTGCCACCCGAGTAAACAACAGCAGGCGGACCGAACTTTTCGAGCAGGACTTCGGCAAGTCCAGCCTGGTACAGGGCCCTGCTGATGTCGCCGTGCATGATCCAGGCGAGGCAGGGCTGTTTTGCGGTGCTGGCAGGCTGTTCCTCGATCTCTATGTCCCCCGCATGGTTTCCGTTGTCGCTGGTCTCTACAGCTTTTGCTGGAGCGGGCACAATTTCCAGGTTTCGTGCCGCACCCTTGCTGTTGTCCAAAGGGGGCACGGCCTCGCCGACGAGCAGCGGCGCGGGAGCTTCGGGCTCTTGCGCGCCGGCATCGGTTTTAACCGTGGCGGCGATCGTGGGCTCGGGGATGTTTTGGCCGGCTTCCTGGACAGACCTGTTCTGGTCCCCGCCAGCAGGCGGAGGCGTGTGATCTTCGCCCGCCTCCTGGTCCGCGGTGCGAGGCAGTGCTTGCAGGGGACCGGCCTGCATCAACATCCATGGCATTAATCAAAGGGTAAGCCTGCGCGCGTGGAGCTGCAAGAATTGGCTCCAGGCCTCCACCCCGAACGGGGGGGGCACCGGCTGTAGTACAGCGCAAGGCACTAGCCTTAAAGGGGCTTGGCGGCGGGTCTGCGGTCGCGATTTCGGTAGCAGGGCGGGGCCATCAAGGGGTAAGCTTTTTGGAGGTCGTGTGGTAGCCGCACGCCACGGAGAGCCGCCCTTGAACACAGGATCGAGCAACCACGAAACCTCTTGTCCCCTGACGGATACCGTTGTCCTCGTTGACGATGAGCCGAATATCCGCGAGACGGTAGCCTTCATACTCGAAGCCGAGGGGTTACAGGTAGCCACGGCCTGCGACGGGATTGAGGGCCTCGATGTGGTTCACGAACAGAGGCCCAAGGTTGTGCTTCTCGACGTCATGATGCCCGGCATGGACGGTTACGAGCTGTGTCGCAGGATACGTTCAGACGCTGATCTTCGGGACGCCTACGTGTTGATACTTACCGCTCGCGGGCAGAAGGCTGACGAGCTGCGGGCCCTGGAAGCAGGCGCTGACCTGTACCTTTCGAAGCCATTCGACGACGAGGTCGTTCTCTCTATTATTCGCGACGTTTTCGCGGGTAGAATCAGGTCGCGTTGCCATAGCGCCCGCCTGATCGCACCCCTGCACCACGTGGCCTGACCGGGCGCGTTACGCAGGCAGATTGACCCTTGCCTGCCAGGGCCGGGTGTTCAGTCGAAACTCGAATCCGAGAACAGGGCGCCCATGGCGAGAGCCAGATCCTGGTCACCCTCAACGACGATTCTTTCGCTGGCTACCAAGAGCCTTCCGTCGTACTTGCCGTCAGCGACCGCGACCAGGTCTTCGGCCGAGAGGGTAACGATCACTTCAGCGCTGTCCGCACAGCCGGCTTCGACTTTTACGCTACCGCCACCGAGCTGCAACTTGTAGTCACCGCCGCTGTCGCCGGTCAGCTTGAGTTGCACGCAGCATTCGGGGACCCCGCTGGCAAGTTCGGTTTTGTTGAAGGATTCGAAGAGATCGACGAGTCGTTCGGGCGTCGAGGGCTGCTCAACAGCTTCTTCGGCATTCTTTTCAGTGGTTTCCGTCATGCGTTCTTTTAGACCGCAACGCGCGGCTGGGCAAACGGTTCTTGCCCGGCAACAGGGCGGGCGCTAGTATCGTTCCGATGGCTGGGCGGACAGCGGGAATGTTGCTGGCCTCGGCCGGGGCTTGCGTGCTGCTGTTTGCAGGGCTCGGTGATTACACGCTGTGGGATCCCGATGAGGCCAAGCATGCGCTCATCGCCCGTGAGATTTTCGAGTCGGGACAGTGGTGGGCACCCACCGTCAACGGGGCCCCGTACCATCACAAGCCCTCATTCTTCTACCTTCTCGTCGGCCTCGCTTACGGAGGGTTTGGTGTCAACGAGTTTGCAGCCCGGCTCGTACCGGCCTTGGCCTGCCTCGCCACTGTATTGTTTGTCTACCTGGAGGCTTCGCGACCCGCCAGTAGCCAGGAAGACAGCCGAACCGCTAATGGACTGCTGGCGACGGGCCTGCTGCTCGGCGTTCCTTTCTTCCCCTTCGTGGGCCGTTTCACCAATTTCGATTCAGTACTGACGTTATTTATCACCGTCACGGTTTTCAGGGTGGCTGCCTGGCTCGACGCCGAAGACGGCCGCCCTCTTCCCTGGGACACCTGGGTTTTTGCCGGGCTGGCGACTTTGACCAAGGGGCCCGTGGCGGTTTTGCTGTTAGTGTTGCCGCTGTTGTTGTTCCTTGTAAGCGGGCGCATCAAGCTCTCTCGGCTGAGGCCGGGCAGGGGAGTACTTATCTTCAGCCTGGTGGTCTGCGCCTGGCTGCTGCCCACGTTCCTGCTCAACCCCGACTACATCCGCGAGTTTGTCCTCGTTCACAATATCGGGCGCTACACGGGCGCCGGCGGAGTCTCGTTTCACGCTCAACCACTGTGGTTCTTTATTCCTGTTGGCATTGCCTGTCTCTTGCCCTGGTCGGCGTTGCTGCCGGCCGCGGTCGCAAGGGGCCTGGCCGGTCGCGATTCCTGTCGCTGGCTCGCCGTGTTCTGTTGCTGGGTACTGGTCTTCTTCTCGCTGTCTCATGGTAAGCTGGCGACGTACATCTTGCCCGCCTTCCCGGCGGCGGCGGTACTGGTAGCGCGCTGGTTGGAGGATAACGGTGAACGTCGAGCCGCCGGCTTCAACGGTTTGGCGCTGGCCGCTTCGGCAGTTCTCATGGTCGCGCTCGGACCCGCCTCTGCCTGGCTTTACTTCGAGGAAACCGGCGCCGTGTACCAGGGACCGGCGACCCTGTTGTTCTGGTTCGCCACCGCCGGGGGCCTGCTGGCCCTGTCTAGGTGGCGTCGGCTCTTCAGTGTCGGACGTATCAACGCTGTGCTGT
This sequence comes from Candidatus Binatota bacterium, assembly GCA_012960245.1. NCBI lineage: Bacteria > Candidatus Binatota > Candidatus Binatota bacterium. Next base: position 16,043 of record DUBO01000060.1, read on the forward strand.
GTAGCTCGATGTTTCTCGTCAGCCTGGGGTTCGCGTTGGCGCTGGGTCCCCGCGTGAGCCCGTTCACCAGCGATGCCGATCTCGCTGCCCTGGTCGCCGCCGAGGTCCCCGCGGAAATAGGACTGGCTTCCTGGGGCATAAGGCCCTGGTCTTTTCGCTTTTATGCGGATCGTCCTCTTTTCAGAAAGCCGCGGGCGGTTGATTACGAGGCGTTGATCGCGGGGCCCGAACCGCTTCTGCTTCTCAGCAAGGCCTCGGGTATGCGATCCATTGGCGGTGGTTCAGCCGGTGAGCTGCGAGCCTGGCGGAATAATTTTCGTCATACCCTTTACGCGAACCGAGCTGCCTGGTTTCTCTTGAACCGCGAAAAAACCTCACCTACGGCGATTTCTCCGAACCCGGGACGTTGAACTGTTGCCTTCGTTCGGGCGGTTGTTACCATGTAGCCATGAGAGTATTTTTGCGTGCGTCCGGCTTGTCCGTGTTCCTGGCTCTCGGTCTGACCTGCGCCCTGGCTTTGCCACCCGTCGCAACGGCCGATAGCGAAAGTTCCGCGGGCGCGGCTGAAAAGCTGGATTCTGCAGGGGCCAGCACACTGGCCGCCGATGAAGCCGTCAAGGCCTACCTCCTCGCCATGCAGGAGCATCGTTTCGGTGACGCATACGACTATGTCTCCTCCACCTTGAGGGCCGGTAAGGATCGAGATGCCTGGGCAAAAGAACAGAAGTACATAGTCGAGTTGGCCGAGGTTAAAATATTTGATTTCACGGTCTACCCGGCTCGTGTCACCGGCGACAAGGCCCGAGTACCTAATTTGCTGAAGTCTCAAGACAAATTTCTGAACCAGCTGGGCTTGGATGAGCACGAACTTTACGACCTCATCAAAGAAGAGGGGTCCTGGCGCATAGATCAGCAACTGCTCGTGCAGGGTGCTGACCGCCGCGAGTATTTTCCCGACTGAGGGTCAGGCCGCTCAATCTCACCCGGCTGCGCCGTCCAGACATGTGGCGGCTCGCGACTAAAACCGGCGTAAAAGCCAGTGTACTCCTTGACACTGCGGCCTCAGGCCGATAAATGGGCTTGTTCCCGACTACTGGTAGTCGACTCCTCAACGATACAGCTTCGTGCACCTACGCGTCTTTTGATAGGAGATTTTAATGCTGATTGATCACCCGTTATCCCGAGCCGTCTCCACCCAGACGGTTGCGTTTCGGGCAGCCTCCAAGAGGGCTGTTGTACTACCGGCTCTGCGCCTGTGCCTTTTTGTGGTGGCCGCGCTGGTCGCGGCCGGCTGCCATGGCTCTGAGGACTACGAGCCCTTGGGAACCCAGAAGATCTACGTTTCTGACAAGTTCTTCGATGTGGCGGTTCTCGATGAGAAAAACGTTTTTGTCGTGGGCTACGGCGGCAAGATCCTCTCGACCTCCAACGGGGGCTTGAGCTGGGACCTTGTTGATTCGGGCACCGACAGCGGCTTGTTCAGCATAAGTTTTTCCGACGACAAGAACGGTTGGGTCGTCGGGCAGGAGGGCATGATCCTTCGGACTGTGGACGGCGGTAAAAGCTGGACACGGCAGATCCCGGAGATATTTACCACCGCTGACTGCCGTGACCCTGAGTACCGTGAGAGTGTCTACGACGATTGCAGGTTGGAGAAAGACGCGGCGGCCGAGATCCTGCGCAGCCTTGGCAGCAAGAACCTTGATACTCCCGAGGTTGAAGAGGTACGCCTCACCCGCGAATGCCGACAGTTCGCTTCGGAAGAGTGCCCGCAGGCCTACCTCTTCTCGGTACAGGCGCTGGACGCGGACACAGCGGTCGCCATCGGTGACCGGTCGGTTTTTATGCGCACCGACGATGGGGGGGCCAACTGGAACGTTCAGACCCTCACTGCTTTGAACACCGACATCGACCCGAACTGGGCCATCGTGTTCGAGGATCCGGTTCTCTACGATGTCGAGTTTGTCGACAAACAAAACGGTTTTGTCGTGGGTGAGTTTGGTAAGATTTACCAAACGGACGATGGTGGTAAGACCTGGATGGAACGGCAGCAGAGCCTGATGGACGAAACTATTTTTGACATCATGGACTTGCCCACCTTGTTCGATGTTGAGATCGCCGCCGATGGCAAGAGCGGTGTAGTGGTCGGGCTGGACGGCCGCGTCGGAAGGACCACGGACGGGGGTACTACCTGGGGTTTCGAGCCCCACGGAGTCAAAGAATACGTGGATCCTTTCTATTCCGGCACCGTGCTGGAAGACGGCACCGTCTGGGCGGTAGGCTCCTCGGGCCAGGTAGTAAAGACCGACGACGAGGGGACGCTCGCGAAGGGAAGCTTTGGCACCGCGATCAACAGCTGGCTGCGCCGGATACGCTTTATTGACAACGAAAATGGCTGGGTGGTCGGCGGATTCGGCCTCATCATGAACACGACCGACGGCGGCAAGACCTGGTACCGCCGCATGGGCTAGGGGACTGACCTGAATGAGTCGCGAAAACAAGAAATCACTTTACCTGCTCGGCGAAATACTCATACGCTCTCGCGTTCCTGTGACCATCGCAGTCGTGTTGGTGACCGCTTTCTTCGGATGGCGTGCTACCAACCTTTCGATGATCACGAGTTTCGGTGACCTGCTTCCGCAGTCACACGAGTTCATCAAGGTTCATAACCGCTACTCGAAGAACTTCGGTGGCGCCAACAACATCATGATGATGTTCGAGAAAGAAGACTCGGACATTTTTAATGTTGAGAACCTCGGCCAGATTTACTTGATGACCGAGGAAGTGGACAAGATCTACGGGGTCAACCACAACCAGATCGACTCCATCGGCCATCGCACCACCCGTCACCTGGCGGTGGCCGCCGGCGGTACGATGCGATCTGAGCCGGTCATGATCGGCATGCCGCGCACCCCGGAAGAGGCGGTGGACATCAAGCGGATCGTCCACAACTCCGAAAACATATACGGCATACTTGTCTCGTTGGACGACCGGGCCGCGATTGTAAGGGCTAACTTCATCGAGGGGAGGCTCGATTACCGTCGTATCTTCGACGAGATGAACGAGCGCGTCATCCGTCCACACAAGGAGGGCTGGGTAGGCGCGCAGCTCGTAGACGTAGATCCTGACAGGGCCGCGGCTTACCACGTAGAGCCAGGTATCGGCGTCCTGGTGAAAAAGTTTTTTCCTGGGTCAGTGGCCGAAAGCTCGGGTCTCCAGCTGGGTGACGTAATTGTCTCGGTCAATGGCGACACGGCTCGCAATCGCTGGCAGATCGGTAACGCGGTTGCCGACGTTGAAGGTAAGGGCGTGCAGCTCGAGGTCCTGCGCGGAGAGGACGAAGTCTCAATCAACCTGGTAGGAGGGGGTTCTGACATCCAGGTATGGGTCGCAGGCGAACCACGGCTGTACGGCTGGGTCTACCACTACTCAAACGAAATATTCTGGATCTTCATCGCGGCGACGATTTTCGTATGGATCTTGCTCTACCTTTACTTTCACGATTGGAGGGGTGCGCTCCGGCCCACCATCACCGGTGTCCTGGCCGCGATCTGGGGGCTCGGTTTCATCGACATAATCGGCTTTGCCCTCGATCCATTAGCCTTGGTGATTCCGTTCTTTATTACCGCTCGAGCGGTGAGTCACAGCGTGCAGATGCACGACCGCTATTACGAAGAATTCCGGACTCACAACTTCAACAAGCACGAGGCCATTGTTGCCTCGTTTGCCGAGCTGTTCGTGCCCACGCTGTCGGGCATTATCACCGACGCACTGGGTGTGTTGGTCATCATCCTGGTGCCAATACTCATGCTGCAGAAACTGGCGATCACGGCATCCTTTTGGATCCTGGCGATTACCATCTCCGAACTGCTGCTCAACCCGATCATCTACGACATGCTCGCGGCGCCCGAAGAAGCCGTGGTCGAGAAGCGCAGCAGGGGCTCTTTCAAGCGCATGATTGAGAGCTTCGCCTCGGCCGTGCTGAGCAAGCGCGGAAAGGTGGTTACCCTGGTTTTCTGGGTGGCGTTGTCGCTGGTTTGCGCGACGCAGTGGACCAAGCTGGTCATCGGTGATCCGAGTTCGGCTTCGCCGTTGCTGCATCTCGACTCTCCCTACAACGCTTCTCACGGCAAGATCCAGGGCAAGTTCGGCGGCGTGGAGCCACTGATCGTAGTCGCTGAAGGCCACGATAAGAACGCCATGAAGGATCCGCAGGCGTTGCACACGATGGAGAAGTTCCAGCGCTTCCTCGAGCGTGACTCGGGTGTGGGCTACAGCTTTTCGCTCGCGGACATCATCCGCGCAGTTAACAGTGTCTTCCATGAACTCGAGCCCAAGTGGGGTGTGATTCCCAACAGCTGGGTCGATATCGGTGGGTTGTTCTTCATCTTCTTCTCGGGTTCACCCCCGACGGAGACCGCCAAGTACGTGGAAACGGACTACTCGACCGCGCACGTGACCTTCTTCTGCAGGGATCATAAGGGCGAGAACATCACGCGCATTATCCATCGCTGTAACGAGTTCATCGACGCCAACCCCATGAACAAGGCTGCTTTCAGGCTGGCGGGCGGTTTGATCGGTGTTCTTGCGGCAGCCAACCAGGAGTTGCTGACCAACGACGTGATGATGAACGCGCTGGGCTTCGGTACAATTTTTATCGTACTGTTGTTCACTTACCGTTCGTTCGTGTCGGGCATCATCATGTTGCTGCCGCTTATCGCGTCCAACTTTGTGATTAACGCTTACATGGGCGCAATGGGTATGGGCATCAACATCAATACCCTGCCCGTCGTTACGGTGGGCGTCGGTTTCGGCATCGACTATGGCTTGTATATTGTCAGCCGTACGATCGAGTCGTACTTCGAATTGGAAGACAAGTTTTCGGAGGCAGAAAACGACCAGCGAGTATGGGAAGCCGTGTATTTGGCGGTGACCACGGCCGGCAAGAACGTTACCTTCGTGTCGGCGACCATGGTCTTGTCGACCCTGTTCTGGACGGTTTCTAAGATCCGCTTCGACGCAGAGATGGGGCTTCTCCTTGCGATATGGATGACCATCAGCTGGGCGGCGTCGCTGACCCTGCTGCCGGTTGTCATGGCGGTGATGAAGCCCAAGTTCATCCAGCGGCGCCCGGTTATCGACGCGGGCTAACCCCCGCGGGCGCGGCGGGTTCACCCGCCGCTGGTCTTTTCATTGGCTCGGGCCCCATAATACTTCTCTCCCCGGTAGCCGGGGGAGGCTACAACAGCTCGAGTGATAAACGCCGACCACCTCAGTAAGAATTACGGGCCCGTTCGTGCCGTTGACGGTATTTCCTTCGATATTGAGGCGGGCGATATAGTTGGACTGCTCGGACCCAATGGTTCGGGCAAGACGACCATCATGCGCATGCTCACGGGCTTCTTTGCCCCTACCTCTGGCACTTGCAGTGTGGCGGGCGTTGACCTGGTGGATGACTCTCTTGGAGCGCGGCGTCACATCGGATACCTGCCTGAGAACATCGCGCTCTATCCCGATATGAACGTGCGCGGCTACCTCAACTTCGCGGCACGCACCCGCGACTACGGTGGCAACGTCAAGCAGCGCGTAGACGATGTCATGGAGGAGTGTGGCCTGGCCCACATGGCCCGACGCACCATTGGTAAGATGTCCAAGGGCTATCGCCAACGGGTGGGCATCGCCCAGGCCATCGTGCACGAACCCCAGGTGCTCATTCTCGATGAACCCACAGTGGGGCTCGATCCCCGCCAGATCGTCGAGATTCGATCCTTGATCAGGCAACTCGCTGGGCGATCGACGGTGCTGTTGTCCACCCACATCCTGCCCGAGGTCAGTGTAACCTGTCGGCGGGTTCTCATACTCGACGAGGGCCGCCTGGTAGCCGAGGACACGGCAGAGGGGCTCACAAAAAAGACGGTTGGCAAGCGGGAGGCAGTTCTCCGGCTGAGAGCCGATGCCGCGGAAGCTGCTCGGGTGCTGGGGGCCGTCGATGGTGTGGAGTCGGTTGAGCTCACAGCCACGGCGTCCGATGGTACGGTTTCCTTCCTGGTGGCAGCTGCGCAAGCTACCGATCTCGTGCCCGCGCTGGTACGCGAAGTCAGCGAGCGGGGCTGGCCCCTGTATGAAGCCACACCACGCGTGATGAGCCTCGAGGAACTGTTCGTCAAGATACTCGAAGACGGGGCGGGGAGTTGAGCAGGTTCACGGCACTGCTTCGCCGCGAGCTGCGCGGCTTCTTCGGCTCTCCGCTGGTGTACTTCGTAGCGGCAGTGTTTCTCGCGCTGTCTGGCTACTACTTCTACACCGACCTCAATGCCTTTATCACCTTCGGCTTCGGGGACAGCATCGTAGAGCACCTCTGGCAGCGCCTGTTCAACGACATAGTAAGGGTGGTGTTGACGGTCATCCCCTTGGTTACCATGCGGGTTTATGCCGAGGAGAAACACCTGGGCACTATCGAGCTGCTTTACACTTCGCCGCTGAGAGACGGAGAGATACTGGCCGCCAAGTACCTGGCATGCATGTGCGTGTTCCTGGTTTTACTGGGCTCAACGGTTCTGTACCCGGCTATGATCTACTACATACAGCCGTTCGACCTGTCGCAGCTCAAGGCGATCTATCTCGGCTTGTTCATGCTGGTTTCCATGATGGTGTTGATCGGTATTTTCGTTTCTTCGTTGACCCGGACCCAGCTCATTGCCGCCATGTTTACTTATGGCGCGGTATTGCTGTTGTGGAATCTCAGCTGGAACGAAGCCGCGTTGCCTACTGACCTGCTCGGTCTGATTTCACAGCTTTGCGCTTACGACCACTTTGAGCCTTTTGCCCGGGGCGTCGTAGAGCTTAAACACGTGGCGTACTTTGCCGCACTGTCGTTGCTGATGGTCTTCGGTACTCTGCGTTCGATGGAGTCGCGACAGTGGAGGGGGCGCCGCTGATGGGAGATCGGCTTCTTCGTTTAATCCAGCTGTTGCTGGCCACCGGCGGCGTGGTCGCATTGTTGGCGATGCTGGTAGTATTGAGCTACGTGCACCCGGCGCGGCTCGACCTCAGTCCGGGCGATCGTTACACCCTGTCGGACCACGGGCTGGCCGTTCTGCATGACATCGATCAGCCGCTGCACGTTACCGGCTTCATACGTACCGAAGATCCAAGGAACCCGTTGCTCAAGGACTTGCTGTGGCAAGCGTCGCACGAGAGCGCCTTCATCAGCTACGATCTGGTGGACGTAAACCGTAACCCGTCGCTCGCCCAGGAAAAGTCGGTATCTTCTTACGGTGCCGTGCTCGTGGAAAGCGCCGATCGTAGCCGCACCTTCAGCAACCCGACAGAAGACCAACTGGTATCGGCCATAGTGCAGGTCACGCGCCCGGCCAGGCGCGTGACCGTTATCAAGGGGCACGGTGAGTGCGACATCAGGGACACGGACCGGGACCACGGCTGCTCGCGCTTGAGAGCCGCCGTGTCGCTGGAGTTCTATGACGTCGAAGAACAGAGCCTGGCCGACGGAGGCGAAGTCCACCCCGACACGGCGGTGCTCATTATTGCTGGTCCGACGAGGGATTATATACAGCACGAGCTCAAAGCAGTGGCGCGTTTTCTTGACGCTGGTGGTCGGGCTCTCGTCCTGCTTGACCCGTTCAAGGCTCCTTCGTTGGTTGCCCTCCTGCGAAACTACGGCGTGGCCTACGGCGACGACGTGGTGGTTGATCAGCGCAACAGGCTGGCCGGGGGAGAAGCCTTGTCGGCCGTGGTTGATGACCTGAGCGATCAACACCTGGTAACTGCCACCCTTGACGCGCCGGTGTTGCTTTCGCGTACGCGCAGCGTCAACGGCCGTCGCGATGATGACCGTGGGCGTTACGTTGCAGTGCTGCTGAAATCGAGCCAGGCGAGTTGGGCGAGCTACGATCCCGCGGTCCTGGGTGCCACCTCGCCTTCCTTCGTGGCCGGGAGTGATCTGAATGGACCAATGTCGGTCTCGGTTGAAGTCAGCCAGCGCGCGGCAAGCGGCGACGGCACTACTCGTATCATTGCGGTTGGTGACTCGGATTTTGTTCAGAATCGATTCCTCGATTATCTCGCCAACAAGGACCTGTTGGTCAATTCGATAAACTGGCTGGCGAGACAGCGTGATCTCATTTCGTCGCGTCCCAAGCAGAAAACCATGGCCAAGGAGCAGTTTTTCATCAGCCAGGCCGAACTCTCCCGTATTTTTATCTGGGCCGCAGTCGGTCAACCACTGATTTTCTTTATCGCCGGCATAGGCCTGATCGTGTGGAGGCGCCTGGGGCCATGAAGTGGGGACGTATAGCCCTGTACTGGGCTCTTGCGGTTGGCATCGCCGTCTACCTGCAGTGGGGAGGCTCGACTTCACCGTTCGAACTGGAACCGCCGGCCACGGAGACCTCGGCACCTCTGCTCGAAGGTCCGGCGAACCGCATTGACCGTGTGGAAATTACAGCCGGCCGACAGCACCTGGTCTGCGAGAGGATCGAAAGCCGTTGGAAATTGATCGAGCCGAGGGGTCTCGCGGTATCCAACGACCTGATCGAGGCGACGCTCGAAACACTGACCTCGACACCTCCCATAGAATCTATTCCAGCCGACGACGTTGAACTCTCGGATTTCGGCCTTGATCCGCCGGCGCTGGCTTTCAGAGCCTGGGCGGGCGAACGTGATCTTGGCGAGCTGCTTTTCGGCGATCGCAATCCCACCCGGACGGCCGCCTATGCCGGACGCAAAGGGGACGCTAAGGTCTATGTTATCGGTCTCAGCTCGCGTTACTACACCGAGTTGTTGCTCGACGAAGTAGCGCTGCAGCTTGGTCCGACAGGGCAAAACAAGGGCTCGGGCCCTTAGGCGCAGAACTTGGATTTCGCTTTCAGCGAAGAGCAGCAGCTGCTGCGCTCTACGACCGAGTCATTTCTCGCCGCCGAAGCCCCCATCACCTACGCGCGTGATTTTTCCGAACAGGATGTTCCTCGATTGGACGAGGCGCTGTGGCAGAGCATGGTGGCCCTGGGTTGGACTGGTTTGACGGTGCCCGAAGAAAACGGTGGCGCCGGCCTGGGAGTGCTCGAGGCTGTAGTCCTTGCCGAAGAGATGGGTAGGGTGCTGCTGCCCGCCCCCTGGTTGTCCACCGTGGCGCTGGCTGTCCCCGTGCTGACGGCACTCGGTGGCGAGCGGGCCGATGAATTGCTGGCCGCTATCGCAGGAGGTGACGCTCGGGTGAGCCTGGCCATGCTCGAAAAATCGGGGAGCTGGAATCCCGCCGATCTTGAGATGGCGGCCGCTGCCAGCGAAGAGGGCTTCGTGCTGGAGGGGACTAAATACTTCGTGCCGGACGCCTGCTTTGCCACTCACCTGTTGGTCGTGGCCGCTGTTGACGATGGGCTCGGCGTGTTTGTAGTAGAAACCGGCCAGGCTGGCGTGGCGATGGAAACCATGGCCACGGTTGATGCTACTCGGCGCATGTCGCTTGTTGAGCTCAAGGACGTGCACCTGCCTGCCAGCTCGTTGCTGGGTAACAAGGCGCTGTCGGCTGCCGAGCTGGACAGCCCGATATCTTCGGCGGTCTGCGTACTCGCGGCCGAGATGTGCGGAGTGGCTTCGACGGCGCTCGATTTGACCCTCGATTACCTCGGTGTGCGAGAACAGTTTGGCAAGCGGCTGGGTAGTTTTCAGGCCCTTCAACATCGTTGTGCCGACATGAAGGTGTCGCTGGAGAACGCGCGTTCCTTGGTTTACTACGCCGCGTGGGCGGTCGATGAGGGGAGGGACGACTCGGCCCTCGCCGTCGCCATGGCCAAAGCCTGGTGCAGCGATGGCTGTTCGGAAATAGTGGCGGCAGCCATACAACTTCATGGCGGCATAGGGTTCACCTGGGAGCACGATCTTCAGTTGCTGTTCAGGCGCGTGAAGGGTTCCGAGGCCAGCTGGGGCGACGCGACCGTTCAAAGAGAGAAGGTGGCTTCCCTGCTGCAGCTCTGAGGCGAGCTGCGCGCAAGCGCGCTTAGAAAAGTGTCCCTATCGCCGTGCCTATTACTGATATCGGGGCCTGGTCTTCGATGGTCTCGGCCGTGCGCCCAAGCGCCCTGATGGCGTCTTCGGTCTCGTAGTACAACGAGTCGTCAGTCAGCAGCTTGCCTATGGTTCCGTCACCCGAGCTGAGCATCGAAGCCATGCGATCGAGTTCGTCAGTGCTGCTCCTCAGCCGCGCCATGGTTTCACGGGCTTCGTCGTAGAAAGCCGAGTCGTCGGTCAGGAGTTCACCCAGCGAGCCTTCGCCGTCTACGAGGCGACCGGTCAGGATCGATATGTTGCTGGCGGCAACTCTGAGGCTTGCCAGCGCACCGGTCATCTCGGTGTAAAGCGAATCGTCGGCCGAGAGGCGGCCCAGGGTTCCTTCGCCTGCAGCGATGCGCGAGGTTATGATTTCCAGGCTGGCCGCCGTGGCTGTGATGGCCGCGGCGTTTTCGTCGACGATCTTGTTGAGGGTTCCCAGCAGGTCTGCTTGGTTGCTGTTAAACGATTCCACCAGCTCGCCGATGCTCTTGCCCACTTGTTCAAGCTCGCCAAGGGCACCGGTGATGCCGCCGCGTTCGATTCCCTCTATGCTGTCGCCGTCGCCGAGGCGCCCTGCAGCCGGGTCACCGGCAGAAATTGCGACGAATCGGTTTCCGCTTAAGGCCTGGTAGTCAAGCACCGCTTCGCCTCCGCCGTATACAGCCACGTCGGCGTCGAGTTCCAGGCCTACGCGCACGCCGCCTTCTACGAGTCGCACCGAGTCAACGCTGCCGGCTTCCACGCCCGCCACACGTACCGGTGCCCCCGCGGTCAGTCCGTGTACGTCCGAAAACTCGGCGTAGAGATGCCACGAGTCCGTGAACATCCTCGACTGAGCGGTGAGCGCGATGGCCACGAAAAACACCAGTAGTCCGCCGATGAAAAATAATCCAGCTCTCTGTTCCTTGTTCATAACTTGTTATCCGTCCTTGCCTGTCTCGTCCTTGTTGTCAGCTTGATCCCGTGAAGCGAGTACGCGTGCCGCTTTGAGGAACGAACGCGTGCCAGGGTCGGCGCTCGCGCGAAATTCGCGGTAGCTTCCTTCTTCGGCGATTCGTCCGCCCTCGAGCATGGCGACCCGGTCGGCCACTATGTCGGCTATCACCAGGTCATGGGTAACCACGACCTGGGTAATCGGCCGGTCCCTGCGTACTCGTGCTATCAACAGCCCTATCTGCTCGGTGAGCACCGGGTCGAGTTCAGCGGTGGGCTCATCGTAAAAGAGCAGGTCGGGGTTGACGGCCAGTGCCCGCGCCAGTGCGACGCGCTTTTTCATTCCGCCGCTCAGCTCACCGGGTAACTTGTTGTTGGAGCCGCCCATCTCAACTTCGTCGAGTACCTGCTCGCATATCGAGTGCATGTCCTTTTCGCTGTGGGTTCGGTGCTCGCGCATACGCAGGGTGACGTTTTCTTCCACCGTCAAGGATCCCAGCAGGGCGGAGTGTTGGAATACCATCGAAACTAGAAAAGGTTTGTCGTCCGGGGGGAGAGCCGCGTACTCGGGTACCAGCAAACCGCCGATACTTATTGCGCCTGACGTCGGGACTTCAAGCCCGGCCATCAACCTCACGAGCACGCTCTTCCCGGTTCCGCTGCCACCCAGCACGCACAGGGTCGCGCCGGCGGCAACTTCCATGTTGACCCCGTCCAGGACCCGGTTGTCGCCGTACTCGTGGATGACATTCTCGACTTTTATGTCGACGCCCTTTCCCGATACGCGCTTCACGGGAGCAACACCGCCATCCTCACGATAATGAAATCAAACATGATTACCAGAACAAAGCTCCATACCACCGACTGGGTCGTCGATGCTGCAACACCGGCCGTACCGCCACGGGTTCGCAGTCCGAACGCGCAGGAAACCGCGGCGATGGTAACACCGAACACTACTCCCTTGACCAGCCCCACCACGATGTCTTGCATGGCTATTTCGCTCACGAGGTTGTCCCAGAACAAGGCCAGCGAGATGTTGATGGCGGGGTCGAGTTGCACAGCCAGGCAACCGCCGAGTATGCCTACGGCGTCGGCGTAGAGAATCAAGACCGGCAGGGACAAGGCCATAGCTGTGACCCTGGGCGTTACCAGGTAGCGCTCGGGGTCGATGTCCATGGTGCGCAGCGCGCTCACCTCGTCGTAGACCGCCATCGAACCGATCTGGGCAGTGATCGAAGAGCCCACGCGACCGGCAACGAGAAAAGCTATCAGGACTGGCCCCAGTTCCTTTGTCATTGACAGCCCGACTATGGATCCCAGCACTTCCTGGGAGTAGTTGACCAGCTGGTCGGCAGTCTGCACCACCAGTACCATCCCGATGAAGAAGGCTACAAGAGATGCGATGGGCAGAGTTTCGCTGCCAACGATTATCATCTGTTCGACGATGCGCGTGCGTTCTCGCCACAAAGAGCGCGGTCCCGGGATAGATCGCCTGAGCAACAGCAACACCTCGCCCAACATGGAAAGGGTGTTGAGCACGATCCTGCCGCATCGTTGCAGGACTCCTACTGAACTGACCTCCGTCACGAGCTGGATCTTCCTGCCGAAAATTCAATGGGGCCGTGCCAACTGCCTTTCCGCCTGCCGGCAAATCCCCATAGCAGCTCGAAATCCAACGCTTGATCGATCTCTTCCCGCTGCCAGGCCACCAACGTCCACAGGGGAGAGTATAGAGCTTCGACCGTGCTGTTAAACGGAAAGAGGGCTTCAAGCAGGGCGGGCGAATGGCCCGAGCGTTTGCCGTGCCCCGAAATATCCTTAACCAGGCCCAGAATAGTGGTGGCCTCGTGGTAGGAGGACGGATCATCGGCGTGCTGCTTGGTGACGTGCCTGCCGACCACGAACAAGCCGCTCCAGGACTGTCGGCTATTGTTTTCGTTATGCTCGTTCCGGTAACGCAGCAGCGGCCAGGCGTAAAAAGACCGGTGTTGTCCCGCGCGCTTTGAGGTTTGCCAGAAAGGAAACAGCCTCGTGGTGAGCAGCTCTCCGCTGTCGAGATCACGCTGTGTCATGACCAGGGGCCAGGGTGCCGACACGGTTCGCACACGCTCGTCGTAGTCCTCGGTGACCGAGAACAGGGGAATGCCCAGCAGGGGCAGCCAGGCCCTGTGCTTGCGAGAAGGTGAATCGATTGACGCGTACAGGGGCCAGTGGAGCCTTGATACCTGCGTGGTGCCGTCGCGCTCTATGGTGGTGGACTTCACCCAGGTGGGCCACAGGAAGTAACTCGAGCTTTCCTTGCCCTCGATCTTCCACTTGCCGGCCAATGGCCACAGTCGCGTGCCCGATGCACGTGGCCCGCTTATGGTCGAAAAGAACGGAAATCCGTACCAGCGCCTGACCTCGAGGTCGCGGGTGACAGAAAGGTAGAGCGGAAAGGCGGCCAGACGGATGCTGTCAAATCCCAGCAGTCCTTGGAAGTCACCGTAGATGGGCAGTACGGAGAGGCTCCGACCCCGGTCACTGCGATTGCGATAGAAGACCAGTGGTCGCAACTGCAACGAATGATCACGCACCCGCGCACGATGGGTGCCGTCGGCAGACTGTTTGCTCTTGAGCCCTGGGTCTCCCACGTGCCAATAGCTGCGAAGGTCGTCGATAAAAAAAGACGCGAGGTTGATGCGGCTGTGGCCGGGGCCAGCTTGCCAGGAGAACAATGGGTAGAAAACATCGGCCCGGGCAACGGTGGAGTGCCGGCGCATACTGATCAGGGGGCGTAGCACCCAGGCGCTGCGGGCTCCTTCGCGTTGCCACGAGAAAAGGGGCCCGGCCAGGTCAAGACGACTGCTATCGGCTGTGGATTCCCAGGAGAACAGCGGCCAAAGGCGGTAGCGCGACGCGTCGGCCGCCCCGCTTGATGCCGCCACTATCATGGCGGCCAAGAGCAATGTGATCACAGATTTCAACGCTACTGTTCACCGCTCAATCGTGACTCTCTTCAGCTCTCTGGCACGCAACTGAAGAAGGCCGGCCGCGGTGGTTCCATAAAAGGAAGTCGAGTCTCGTATCTCCAGCTCGACCTCAGCGCCTTCGACGGGAGCCACCGTTACCGTCAGGAAGGTGTCATCGTCGTCCGCAAACTCGAGGCCCGCCACCTGGGCGAAGTCCACGCGTAGGGTCCCGCGGCCGAGCTTTCCCGACAGCGCTGTCTCACCCGCGAGGTTGAATGCGGAAACCTTGTAGCTTCTGCCGTCTATGTCTTCGAGGGTAGCGTCGTAGTTGACCTTGGGGTTGGTGAGCGACGACGGGCCCGACTCGCCTCCCATGGCGCAGAGGAGGACCCACGTTGCCACGAGGCAGCAGGGCAGGGCTATTTGTTTAATAAGTTTTGGCATAGGGGTTTCCTTCAGCGGGGGCGGCAGTTTCTGTGCTTCCGCGGCTGTACTCCAGCAACGAATATAGCCACACCCTCGCATTTGAGGTCCATAGCCCCCCGTTTGCGCAGTCACAACCGTTTTGCGTGTTGCCGTGCGCATTGCGTTTACATGGATCTTTTCAGGCGCTAATACTGGTCAGACAGGTATTCGCTGGCCTGGGCCGTAAAAAATATCAGCTATCCGCGGGGGCGCGAACGGCACCCCCTCAGATGGGGGAGACATGACGGAAAAGAACATAGAATCGTTACTGCACGAGGATCGCCGCTTCGAGCCACCTGTAAAATTTGCCTCGGCTGCGCGGGTAGGCAACCGCGAAGAGTACGACGCGATACGCAGCAAGGCGGCCGCTGACCCCGAGGCATTCTGGGCTTCCATAGCCGAAGAATTGCACTGGTTTCGTAAGTGGGACGAGGTGCTCGATTGGAGTAACCCTCCGTTTGCCAAGTGGTTTGTGGGCGCAAAAACCAACATCAGCCACAACTGTCTCGACCGCAACCTGGACCGCGGCCTTGGCGATAAGAACGCGATTATCTGGGAAGGCGAGCCGGGTGATCGCCGCGAAATAAGTTACTCAGAACTGCACGCAAGCGTGTGCGAGTTTGCCGGGGCGTTGCTGGCCAAGGGAATCAAGGCCGGCGACCGCATCGCCCTGTATATGCCGATGGTGCCCGAACTGGCGATTGCCATGCTCGCTTGTGCCCGCATCGGCGCTACTCACTCAATCGTGTTCGGTGGTTTCTCGGCTGATTCTCTGCGCGACAGGATCAACGATGCCGAGGCAGCCATGGTTATAACCGCCGACGGCGGTTGGCGGCGCGGCAAGGTGCTCGCGCTCAAGGATATCGTTGACGACGCCGTCGTGCAGTGCCCCAGCGTGAAGAACGTGATCGTTCTCAAGCGCTGCGAAAACGACGTGGCCTGGGACGACGAGCGCGACACCTGGTGGCACGACGCGGTGGCTGGAGTGGAGCCGCTGGAGGCGGCCGCTGAGCTCGACGCTGAGCACCCGCTTTTTATCCTCTACACATCGGGTACCACCGGCAAGCCGAAAGGAGTTGTTCACAGTACCGGCGGCTACATGACCCAGGCCTACATCACCACCCGTTGGATCTTCGATCTCAAGGACGATGACATTTACTGGTGCACCGCTGACATCGGTTGGGTTACCGGCCACAGCTACATCGTTTATGGCCCGCTCATCAACGGGGCCACTGTTGTCATGTACGAAGGCGCTCCCGATACGCCGGGCAAGGACCGGTTCTGGGATATCGTGGAGCGCTACGGCGTGACGGTTCTCTACACCGCACCTACCGCCATAAGGACCTTCATGAAGTGGGGCGACGAACTGCCGGCCTCTCACGATTTGTCGAGCCTGAGGCTGCTGGGAACGGTGGGCGAGCCCATCAATCCCGAGGCGTGGATGTGGTACCGCAGGGTGATAGGCGGCGACCGCTGCCCGATTGTTGATACCTGGTGGCAGACCGAGACCGGCGCGATCATGATCAGCCCGGTCCCCGGAGCGGTGACCACCAAGCCGGGTTCGGCGACGCTGCCTTTTCCGGGCATAGACGCCGAGGTCGTTGATGGCGACGGCCAGCCGGTCGCAGTCAACCAGGGCGGCCTGCTCGTCATACGCAAGCCCTGGCCGGGTATGTTGAGAACGATCTACGGCGACCCCGAGCGTTTCAAGGAACAGTACTGGACTCGCATGCCGGGAATGTATTTTGCTGGCGACGGCGCCCGTCGTGACGAAGACGGTTATTTCTGGATCATGGGTCGAATCGACGACGTGATGAACGTATCGGGACACCGGCTGGGTACGATGGAAGTGGAAAGTGCGCTGGTCAGTCACGAAGCAGTCACCGAGGCGGCGGTAGTAGGCCGTCCCGATGACGTAAAGGGCGAGGCCGTCGCGGCCTTCGTCACCCTGGGGCCCGGTTACGAGGGCGACGACGAGCTGGTGGCCGCGCTGCGGACCCACGTGGGCAAGGAGATAGGCGCCTTCGCAAAACCCGATGATATTCGCTTCACAGACGCGCTGCCGAAGACGCGAAGTGGTAAGATAATGCGACGATTGTTGCGTGACATTGCCGCCGGCCGGGACGAAGTGGGCGATACCACGACGCTCGAGGACTACTCGGTGCTCGCCAGCCTGCGCGAAGACGACTAACGGGAACTTAAGGGGAAATCGGTGGGCTTACAGTTTTACGACACCAGGGCGCGTTACAAACGCGATTTTGAACCACTGCAGGACGGCCGAGTTTCGCTGTACACCTGCGGGGTCACGGTCTACGACCGTTGCCACGTGGGCCACGCGCGTTCGCTGATATTTTTTGACACGGTCGTGCGTTACCTGCGTTGGCGCGGTTGGGACGTTTGCTTCGTGCGCAACATCACCGATATTGACGACAAGATCATCGCCCGCGCCGCAGAGAACGGTGAGCCTTGGCAGGAACTGACTGCGCGTTTCATCGATTCCATGCATGCGGACCTTGATCGCCTGGGTTGTGGACGGCCCGACGTTGAACCACGCGCGACCGACCACATAGAAGAAATGCTCGAGCTTGTAGCCCGGCTCGAAGAGCAGGGGCTGGCCTATGCCGTGGGAGACGGCGACGTGTATTTTTCTGTTGGCGACTGGCCCGCCTACGGCGCGCTCTCCGGGCGCAATCTCGACGAGTTGCAGGCCGGCGCGCGGGTCGAGGTGGACGCTAGAAAGAAAGGTCCCATGGACTTTGCGCTATGGAAGTCGAGCAACCCGGGAGAGCCTTGCTGGCCGAGCCAATGGGGCGAAGGGCGACCCGGCTGGCACCTGGAGTGCTCGGCCATGAGCGCGCGCTATCTTGGCCGACCCTTTGATATTCACGGTGGTGGCGAGGACCTCATCTTTCCTCACCACGAAAACGAACTCGCCCAGTCCTGCGGCGCGGCCGGGGGCGACGAATTCGCCCGTTACTGGATGCACCACGCCTTCGTGCGCATAGATCACGAGAAGATGTCCAAGTCCCTGGGCAATGTCTTCGCGATAGAGGACGTTCTGCAGGAAGTCGAGGCCGAGGGCCTGCGCCTTCACCTGCTCTCTACTCACTACCGCAGCCCTCTTGATTTCAGTCCAGACGGAATCGACGAATCGACACGCGCACTGCTGAGGATTTACGAGACGATTGCCCGTGCCGATGAAGCGGGGGCGGTGGACCCCGGCTTTGACTTCAGCAGTCCCGAGGTAGCCCGCCTGGTCGATTTGATGGACGATGATTTCAATACCGCGCGAGCGATCGCGCTGGCCTTTGATGCAATGAGAGACTGCAACCGCGAACTCGATGCCGGCAACCTGCGCGCGGCCTCCTCGGCCCGCGGCGTCCTTGCGGCTGTGGGTGCGGCGGTGGGTCTGTTTGAGCAGGACCCGGCGGCGTATCTCTCCGATTATCGCGAACGTGCCGCTCAAAGCGGGGGCGTGGACGCCGGCCTGGTCGAAGAGCTCGTCGCTGCACGCGTGCAGGCCCGTGCCGATAAGGACTTTCAGAAAGCTGACACCCTCAGGGACCAACTGGTCGAGATGGGCGTCGTGCTCGAAGACGGGCCCGACGGAACCAGCTGGAAGCTTGAGCGCTGAGCAGCAAGCCATGCAACGCCAGCACGTACATAGCAGGGTTATTGACTATGAGGCCCGCCCCTTGGCTGGCGGAGATCTGGCCCTCGAGGCCAAGCTCTGTGATATACGACGCGTGGCTTTCCAGGGAGTGCTGCACGACAAGGTGATCACGCCGGGGATAATCCACGACGTTGAACTGGACCTGCGCGTCGACAAGGAGCGTGTGTTGCGCGATTCGTCGTTCAAGATGTACACAGTCCCGTTTCCTGACGCAGTGCAGCACGGCGGTACTTGCTGCCAGGACATCCTGGGCGCTTTTGACGGCCTGGTAGGGGTAAGGGTCGACGAGCGCATGAATCGTAACGTGATGGCGCTTGTAGGTGGTCCTCGGGGCTGTTTTCACGGGCAGACCCTCGCGATCGGGGCCTTGCCGGTGATCAACGAGGCTCTTGGCGGCGACCAGCCGAGAAGGGTGGCCAGGCACCTGCTCATAGACGGTTACAACTACGGGGCCACCGGCGTGACGCTGGAGGCCAGCATGATAGACAGCGAGCTGCCCGATGACCTGTCTGCCGGTCCCATGGGCGAAGTGATAGTCGAGGCAGACTTGAGCATATCGTTTGAAGTCACTGATTTTGTTTACAAAATGCCCGTAGCCACCTTGCGCTGCCCGGCCGCCGGGATTGACGGAGAAGTACCGCTGGCCGACCGGCTCGACGGCCTGCGCATGGCTCCAGGGGTTTTTGCCGATCTCAGAAGGCGCCTGCCAGGGGGTCGCGAATCGGAGCTGTTGACGCAGCTTTTGAGCATGATGATCCCGGTCACGATCCAGGCTTCTATTGCCCAGCGAGCCCGTATGGGGCGGCCACCGGGTCCGGACGCAGACAACAAAGGTAGTCTCGGACAGGTGGACAGTTGCCACATGTGGGCCGAGGGTGGGGCCCTGGATCTCAAGGTCAGGGAAGCCCTGGCCGAGCGCCTCGCTACTGAAAAATAAGCGGCAGCGCTTGGGCATGGCCGCGAGTGATGCTAAAAGAACCTTACCGTCTGCAACGGCGGAAAGCGGAGGAGTTTAGAGAAATGGGACGTAGCGCAATTCTGGCAATGGTGGCACTGGCGATGGTGTTGTCGGTATCGGCCTGTAAGAAGACCGGCGATGAGGCTGCGCCTGACGCCGGCATGGAGACCCCTAGCGAGCCCGCGCCGGCACCCGACGCGCCGGAGACCTGACCCTTGGCCGGGGACGGGCGCGAACTGGGTCGCCGTTCCTTTTTAGCGCGGGCCGGTGCCGCTGGTTCTGCGCTGGGCGTATTGGGGGGCATACGCTCACTACTGCGTTACCAGACCCAGGCCTACCTGCTACGCGAAGCCCCGGTGCAGGCCGATGAGCCACGCGCCCAGTGGGAGGGGGCCTCGGTAAAATCCTATCGACCGCTCGGTCGTACGGGCTGGCAGATGTCCGATATCTCTTTCGGCAGTGGCGGCCTCAGGGATCCCGACGTACTGCGCCTGGCCCTCGACAGGGGCATCAACTACGTAGACACGTCGCCTGATTACTCCGACTCCATGAGCGAACAGGCCGTGGGCGAGGCCGTGCAGGGGCGGCGCGACAAGGTCTTTATCGCGTCAAAGTTCTGCACTCCCGATGGGCATCTCGACGCCGACACCCCGGTGGCCAAAATCATCGAGGCGGTAGAACAGAGCCTGGGCCGCTTGCGCACCGACTACGTGGACCTGCTGCACGTGCACGCCTGTAACTCGGTAGATCGGCTCATGGCGCCGACCTTTCACGAGGCCTTTGATCGCCTCAAGGAGCAGGGGAAGGCTCGCTTCATGGGCGTTTCGAGTCACACGCCCAAGCTCGAAGAGGTGATGGCCCGTGCCGTGGAGAGTGATCGCTTCGACGTAATCATGCCGGCCTACAACTTCCGCCACTGGCCGGCACTGCGTGCAACAATCGACCGTGCCCACGAGAAACAGGTGGGCGTGGTCGCGATGAAGACGCTAAAGGGCGCCTACCACACGGTGCTGGGTGAGTTCAAGGGCGATGAACGGGCGAGTTTTACACAGGCTGCGTTCAAGTGGATCAACAATAACCCGGCCGTCTCGGGCCTGGTTGTTACCATCAAGAACGCTGCCCAGGTTGACGAGTATCTTTACGCTTCGGGTACGCGCATGGACCCCGCCGATCTGCTGGTGCTCAAGAAGTACGAGGACGCGGTATCGGGCAAGTACTGCCCGCCGGGCTGCGGCGACTGCCTTGAATCCTGCCCGTCAGACCTGCCGGTCAACGACGTGTTGCGCTACTCGACCTACTATCGCAACTATGGCAACGAGCGCGAGGCGGTGGAACTTTACTCGCGATTGACCGAGGGCAGGGCTTTCGCCGAAACGGGTGGCACGCGCTCGATGGCCAGCGCTGCCGACTGCCTTGGCTGCTCGGCGCCCTGCGAGGCCGCTTGTCCCGAGGGCCTGCCGATTCGTAAGCTCATGGGGCAGGCCCACCGAACCCTTTCCTGAGACCCGCCCATGGCCGCGGCCATACTCCTTGCAGACATGGACGCGTTCTTCGCGTCCGTAGAACAGCTCGATGACCCGAGCCTGGCCGGCCGCCCGGTGCTCGTGGGCGGGAGTGGACCGCGGGCCGTGGTGGCGGCGGCTAACTACGAGGCCCGTCGCAGTGGAGCGAGATCGGCAATGCCCGTGGCCGAGGCCCGGCGGCGTTGCCCTCACGCGGTGGTAGTGCAGCCGCGCATGAAACGCTACGCCGAAATATCGGCCCGGGTTCGCGAGATATTTTACCGTTTCACTCCACTTGTGGAGCCCCTGTCGCTGGACGAAGCCTACCTCGATGTCAGCGATTCGCGGCGCCTGCACGGGGGGCCGTTGGAGATTGCCGAGGCTCTTCGGTCGGCGGTGCGCGATGAGCTGTCGTTGGCCGTTTCTGTGGGAGGTGGTCCCGGAAAGACCGTGGCCAAGATCGCCTCGCGTAGGGCCAAGCCCGACGGTGTATTTCTCGTGGCAGCCGACGAAGTGTTGGAGTTTCTGCGGCCGCTACGCTTGCGCGAAATCCCGGGTGTTGGGCCCGTGACTGAGCGCAAGTTGCACGAGATGGGCGTGGCCACACTCGGCCAGTTGGCCGAGCTCGATCTGGGTCTGCTTGAGAAGAAGCTGGGCAAGTCGGGCCCCGGGCTGTACAACCTCGCCCGGGGCCGCGACAGGCGGCGCGTAAGCAATGACCGCGAGCGCAGCAGCTACGGCTCGGAAAACACATTTGACGATGACGTGGAGCAGCGCGAGGTGATCGAGGCTGCCGTAATTGCCCACTCGGAGACGGTGGCCTGGCGTTTGCGCAGGGCTGGCCGTTGCGGGGTGACGGTTACGCTCAAGTATCGCCCGTCGGGGAGAGGAGAAGGCTGGCGCCTGGTTACGCGTTCTCGCAGCCTGGCGGTCGCCACCGACGATGGCGCAGTAATATCGCGTGAGGCGATGCGCTTGTGGGACGACGAGCCGCGGCATCCGCCGCTGCGCCTGGTGGGTGTACAGCTGGCCGGTTTCGAAGCCGAGCAGGCACCGCAGCTCGACCTGTTCGGACAAGCCGATGTCGCGGCCCGTGATGATGTTGCGGGCGCTGCTCCCAGGCGGACGGCGTTGAACTCGGCGCTTGACGATATCAGCGCACGCTTCGGCCGCGGCGTACTCAAGCGCGGCGCTTGATCAGCGACGCAGCCCGAGTCGCTTGAAGAAAGACGCCGCAGCCGCAATAGTACGCTTCTCGTGCGCTCGTAGCTCAGCTGGATAGAGTACCGGGCTTCGAACCCGTAGGTCGCAGGTTCGAATCCTGCCGGGCGCACCATCTACCTCTCTTTAAGCCAGAGTAGCCGTGGGCGCCGCCATACTGGGGGACGGGCTACTGGGCACGAGCGGCTATATGGAAGATCCAGGTGCTGTCGTTGCCGGCTGCTTCTTCTTCGTCGAACCCGTAACGCCTGGCCACGGCCCGCGCTACGCGTTCCCTCAGTGGGTTTTCGGTTATCCTGACGATGCGCCGCTCGTAGATCTTGCCGCGGGTTCGGACGCGGACCCTCGGATCTTCGAGGGCCACCGACGGCCAGCGTCGGCGCTCACCGAAACCCGAGGGGACGTAGAGTTCTCCGTCGATCACTACGGCCCATATACTCAGCGACCACGGCCGGTCAGGACGGATTTCCAGTTCGATAACCTCTTCGATTTCAGCCCAGTCAGGGTCGATACTGACCGGGCCCTCAAGGGCTCCGCCGGGTATGGGGCCAAGCGGTCCTTCAAGCACATAGCCGCCGAAGGTATCCAGCAACAGTACCAGCAGCACCAGGGCACCCAGGCAGCCCGCGATCCATCGCAATATCTTCATCGTGTCGCTTGTCTCCTCTTCGGTTCCCGGCCCAGCCCTGCTGCACCGCAACTATTCAACTTGGCGTGTCACCGTCGATCGTTACCCGGTGCATATCTCGGCGAGCGTCGCCGTGGTCGTGCACGGCGAAGTGCATTACTGATCGGTTATCCCATATGACAACATCGCCCTTACGCCAGCTGTGTCGCATCGTGAGGTCGGGTGTAGTCGCTAGTGTGTATAGGTATTTCAACAGCGGCACGCTTTCTTCGCCTGTCATGTCAGCAAAACCCCGGGTGAAGGCGGGGTTGACGTAAAGCGCCTTACGGCCACTGTCTGGGTGCGTACGTACGACCGGATGGCGCGTCCCCTGGATCTTCCATGTCTCGTCGGGGTCGCCGGTTACCGACGATGCAAGCCCGTCGCCACTGTGTATGGCTTCCAGTCCCTCCAGCAAGGACTGTAACCCGGGAGACAGGCGTTCGTAGGCCAGGTGCTGGTTGGCGAACAAGGTATCTCCGCCACACTCGGGCACCTCGAGTGCG
This sequence comes from Candidatus Binatota bacterium, assembly GCA_012960245.1. Taxonomy (NCBI): domain Bacteria; phylum Candidatus Binatota; species Candidatus Binatota bacterium. Next base: position 38,987 of record DUBO01000060.1, read on the forward strand.
TAAAGGATGCTGCCCAGGGGTGGGGTAGGGGCAAAGGAAACGTCAGAATGCCATATCTCGGTCAGCGTGTGTTTCTTGCCCAGGTTGGGGATGCATATTACGGGAGGGTAACCCTCGATACTGGGAACGATAGGGTGGACCTGCAGGGTCCCGAAGCGTTCACCAAGGTTAATCTGATCATCAGGTGACAGGGACTGGCCTCGGAAGACGAGTACTTGGTGTTCAAGGAACGCCCGCCGAATTTCCGCAAAGGTCTCGTCGTCCACGTTCGAAAGATCGACGCCGACGATCTCTGCGCCGAGCGACCCTGACAGCCGTTTCTCGTTTATGGCGACAGTCACGAGGGTATCCTAGTACGACGCGTGAGTTGCGGCTAACCGTGTTCGTGGTCCGAAGCCCTCGCGCCAGCGATCAGCGTACCACGGCCTTGAACTGGGTTGACGTGTTCTTCTTAGTATCCAGCGGGGTAAAGCTGGAGTCCCAGCAGGTTAGTCCCGTGCTGCCGGTCGACGCATGAAGCTGCGCGGTTACGGCGACAGTCTGCTCAAAATAACGATTGAGATCGAAGGCAGCGGGCAGCGGTAGTAGTGGGCCCTTGGCCTTTAACTTGCTTCTGCTTTTTCCGGCGATTCCCGTTTTTAGTTGGATCAGCTTTACGCCGTCGTAGTCTCCGTATTTGTTCCTGTACAGGGAACCCTTGGGGCTGTGGTCTCGCCACAGGCCGTTGGGCGGTACGATGATATCGGCCAACATCTGGTCGCCGGAAACAGAGGAGTCATAAACGCAAAGGTGGTAGTAGGCGTCAAATTTGGGGTCGGCGAGTTGACCCTGGCTGACGGCCTCGCCCTTGAGCCAGGCCAATTTTAGTAATTTCTTTGCCGGGTTGGCGCTGCCCTTGACCAGCACCTTCGCTTTCGCCGACGACAGGCAACCAGCAGCCGGTGAGGCGGGGCAAGCGTAAAGCGGCAGTGTATTCGTCGTGGTCGTTGTCGTGGTGTTCAGGGTGGTCGTGGTCGTGGATACTACGAAGCCCGAACTGAAAACTATGTCGTCTATCGCTACGTCACTGGTGTAATTCGTACCTCGCTCGGCGACGAACCGCAGTCGGACGCTGCTGCCCGCACTCAAGACCACCGTCGCCAGCCGCCACAGATCCGCGCTCACACCATCGGAAGTCCAGAGCACGGTCGGCGCACCCGTCGGACACGGGATCTCCTCCAGGGTGAGGGGTCGGTGGCTGCTGCCGTAGGTGTGATACCAGAAGCTGATAGTGTCACCGCCAAGAAGCGTGAGTGGAGGCGATGTAAGGTAGGCAAGGTCTCCATCGAGACGAGGGCTGGAGGCCTCGATGTGGTAGTAGCTGCCCGACGCGGTGCCCAGGGTGTGATCGACGCCGGGGCCCGTAGCACTGGATGGAGTGGGGCCTCGACCTACCATCCATTCGAAGTCATCCCCCGTGTCACGGTGGTCCCACGCGCAGGAACTGCTTTCAAAGTCGCAGCTTAGCATCGTCAGGCAGTGGCCGGTGGCCGCAGGCTTGCTGGCCGGTTCGCAGCTGGATTCGCTGGCGCAGTTGCCGGCAGAGTCCATGCAGTGCACAGCCCGTGAGCGTGCCGGAAGTGAGCAGGAGCTCTCGCAGCGATTCCAGTTGCCGGAGTTCCAGTAGAAGCCGCTTCCGCCGGAATCGTCGAAACAGAAATTCCTGTAGTAGGCGCCGGCCGCTTCGTCCAACGGGCTCAGCCCGGCCCTGTTGCCGATTGACATACTGCCGTAGAGGGCCTGCCAGTCGGTGTACTCGGGCTCGTTAGGCTCAATGGTGGGCAGTCCGTTCACCGTGAAGCCTGTGGCGCTGTAGTGCATTATCGACCCGTAGTCGTAGACCCCGTGATCAAACGCCGAGGATGCCGAGTACTGGGCGAAGTTGTTTTCCTTGCCGGGCTCGATGTTAGCGAAGTTGATAGTCACGTAGGTGTCTCGGTCCAGCCGCGACTGTTCGTGGTAGAAGCCTAGCGCATGACCGATCTCGTGGACGGCAGCCCCGAAGCCACAGGTGCCCGTGTCGGTCAGCCCGATGCTCTGGGAGCCCCCGATGTGCCCTATATAAGAATAACATCCGCTGGCCGGCACGAAATTTATGTAGTCGCTCTGAGCAGTACGAGGCACGAGGAATATACCGACCGAGTCTGCCCAGTGCCTGATCGCGCGCTGTATGTCCTGGAAGGTGTCAGGCGCCGCGGATTCGGACAGTGAGGCATCAATCGTGTAGGGGATCGTGGCCGAGGACCAGGAAGCCGGCATCAGGCCCGCCCGGGTGTGGCTGCCGATAATCGCGTGCCCCAGCGAACCGCGTGGTTCGAAGGCCCATCCGCCGCTGACCAGCGGCCGGCAGTAGCCAACCGCGATGTCCCCTTCAAACAACGCCAGGTCGCCGTCCAGTTGCAAGGTCGTGCAAACCACGTCGGGGTCGCTCGACACCAGCGGAGCCTGAAGGGCTTGCGATGCGTTAGCGTTTGCCATCAGGAGCAGGGCAAACAAGGGACAGAAGGCCGCCTGTTTGTTTTCAAACATCAGCGGTCTTCCAGGAACAGCGCTGCGATTCCGCAGCCTGCCAGCAATTGATCGATCCAGGCCGAGTCGTCAGGTTCGAGTTCCGAATAGCGTTGGCGCAGAACGGCCAGGCACCTGGCCTGGTAGACGAAGGGTGGTTGGCTCCAGGTCGAGCTGCCTATAGTGACCTCAGTTTGCTCCTTACCGCCTTCCACCGCCGCTGCGTTGGCCAGCAGGAAGGGAGCATAGCAGCGCCCGAACTCAGCGAGCAGCGGTGCCAGGTTGTCGGCCGTTGTCTGCCGGTCGGCCCAGTCATCGGGCTCGGGCTCGACGCCGCTCTTGTCGTCCATTACGTCATTCCAGGCGCAGACCCGCGGCGCGATTTCCAGGCTGATGCTGCTCGGGGTCGGGTCAAAGTCGAGGAGCTGGGTGAGCTGCCCGTAAACGGCAAAGTCACCCGCGCCGGGCCGGCCACCCGCGAGGTAGGGGGCCCGGGAAAGCGCGTGGTCCAACGCCGCAAGTGTGCGCTTGTAGCTGTCTTCAATGAGGGCGCTGTTAGCAGCGTTGATGCCCACCAGGGAACGGCGCTCGATCTGCCTTTGTCCGAAGACATCGCCCATTTTCAGCATCAGCCCTTCTTCGGCTTCGGGCCTGCCCCAACGTGGAAGAACGGCGCTGGCCTTGCTGACGTCGGCTTCGAAGGACCAGCGGTAGTGGAACATGGCCTTGGTCATCCACTCGTCGGCGAAGTCTTCGACCAGCGCGTCCACCAGGGCCAGGGCCGGGTCGGGTGGCAGTACCGAACGGTCGGCCAGGGGTGAAGCCGCGTGCTCTTCTTCGAGTCGGCGGATCAGGGGCGTGGAGTCTATGGCTGCCTCGAGTTCGCCGTTGCCCTTGTCGAACAACAGCAGCGGCAAGAGGTCGACCTTGGCCGCTGGTAACCCGCTGTCTTCCTTGGAACCCCTGGTGATCCAGCGATAGGGGATTCTCCTGTAACGTAGCAGCGCAAGCATCTTGCGGCTGTACGGAGACCCCGGCGCTCCCACTATGATGACGGTGCTACTGCCCACTTCTGCCCGTACCTGCTCAGGCGTTTCGAGAACATAGGTTTTTCCACGCGCGCAGAGGTTTGCCAAGCCCGCGCGCCGGTGCGAGTAACAGCCATGCCCGGCCGCCAGGATACCTCAGCGTTCGGTGACCAACAGACCCGATTTTTCTACGAGCTCACCCCTGAGCGCATGCTCGACGCGGTCGAGGCCCACGGCTTACTCCTGACCGGAAGAGCGATGGCGCTCAACTCGATGGAGAACAGGGTCTACCAACTCGAGATCGAGCTCGAAGACGATCAGAAGGGGAGCCCCACTTCGTTCTGCGTAGCGAAGTTCTACAGGCCGGGACGCTGGAGTCGCGAGCAGGTACTGGAGGAGCATACTTTCCTGGCCGACCTCGCCAACGAAGAAATACCTGTCGTGCCACCCCTTGCCGACGGCGATGGCGAGACCCTGCACCTCGACGAATCTACGGGCATCATGTTCGCGTTGTTTCCCCGCGTCGGCGGCCGCTCTCCCGATGAGCTCGACGACGGACAGCTGGGCCAGCTGGGCCGCCTTCTCGCGCGCCTGCACAACGTTGGAGCCACGCGCAAATCTGAGCATCGGCTGCACATCACGCCGCGCAGCTACGGTTTGAATAACCTCGACTGGCTGGTGGATAACGACAAACTACCCGCGGGCGTTTGTGACAATTATTGCTCCACGGTTGAAACCATCTGCGAATTGTCTGAGCCCTGGTTCGAAGACGTGGCGGTGCAGCGTATCCACGGCGATTGTCACCTGGCCAACGTGCTCTGGGGAGGGCAGGGGCTGTTCCTGGTGGATTTTGACGACATGCTGGTGGGCCCTCCTGTGCAGGACCTGTGGCTACTCGTGCCCGGGCGTGATGACTACGCGCGGGGGCAGCGCGAACGCCTGCTCGAGGCCTACGAGGAGATGCGCAATTTTGACCGTGGCAGCCTGCGATTGGTGGAAGTTCTGCGTGCGCTTCGTATTGTTCACTTCAGCGCCTGGATCGCCCGGCGCTGGGAGGATCCCGCTTTTCAGAAGGTCTTCCCCGATTTCGGTAGCGACCGCTACTGGTTCGAAGAACTGGGTATTCTGCAGGAACAACTGTCGCTGGTACGCGAACAAGCGTGGGCCTGACACTGCCGGGGTTTAGAAAGAACGCGCGATAGCCGTATGGTGTCTGGATGGTTGCACGCGTGTCGCGCCTCTTCCTGAAGCTAGCCGGTTGGAAACTCGAAGGTGTCGTGCCCGAGTCTACCCGTTGCGTTATAATCGCGGCGCCGCATACTTCGAACTGGGATTTCTATTACATGCTGCTCATGAACTGGGGCTTGGGCCTTGGGGTTTCGTGGATGGGCAAGGCGCCCATGTTCAGGCCGCCGTTCTCCGGTTTGATGCGGCGCATAGGCGGTATCCCTGTTTACCGCGACAGTGGTTCCGGCATGGTCGATCAGATGAAGGCCGCGTTTGACGAAACCGATTTTCTCAGGTTGCTCATACCCGCCGAGGGGACGCGCTCTTACCGCTCGAGTTGGCGATCGGGTTTTTACCACATAGCCAGGCACTCGGGGGTACCCATCGTGCCGACCTTTCTCGATTACGGGCGGAAGATTGGTCGTGTCGGCCCGGAGATAGAAGTCACCGGCCGCGTAGGCGAGGACATGGACCTCATACGCGAGTTCTACTCGGGGGTGACGGGCCGCGTAGCCGCCAATTTCAGCGATATTGTGCTGGCCGAAGAAGAACAGGCTGCCGTCGCCTGAATAGACCGAGCAAGGGGGATAACAGTGAGCGAAGAAGGAAAGCCGGCGGGGGACAGGGCGTCCCGTCAACTGATAGTTCATCCAGACAAGAACGGCAGCAGCGAAGTCTACTCCAACCTCATGATGGTGAATCACCGCAAGGGCGAGTTCGTGCTCGACTGGCTGTTCGTTCAGCCACAAGCGGGGCCGGAGGGTCAGCCGGTGGCGTCGCTGAAGTCACGGGTAGTTACGTCGCCCGAGCACCTGAAACGCGTCGTGCGCGCGCTGACCGATAACCTGTCTCGTTACGAGGCCAAGTTCGGCGCCATAGAGGAAGGCTCAGACCCGCAACACTCGTTGCACTGATGGTTCCGGCGGGCGCGTTCAGAACTTGACTTCCGGCACGGATTTTTCTTCTTCCGGTGTTTCAAAGTAGTCGCGCCCCTCGAAGTCAAACGCGTTGGCAATGAAATTGGTCGGAAAACGCCGCCGCGTGGTGTTGTAGGCCCGCACCGATTCGTTGTAGCGCATCCGCGCCACCGACAGCCGATTTTCAGTGCCCGCCAGCTCGTCCTGCAGGCGAATGAAGTTCTGGTTCGCCTTGAGGTCGGGATAGCGCTCCATGACCACCAGCAGCCGTGAAAGCGCCGAGCTCAATTCGTTTGACGCCTGCATGGATTCCGATGGAGTGCCGGCGCCGGCTACCCTGCTCCGGGCTTCTGTCACCTTGAGCAGTACTTCTTTTTCGTGGGCCGCGTATCCCTTGACCGTGTTGACCAGGTTCGGGACGAGGTCGTTCCGCCGCTTGAGCTGGTTGTCTACCTCACCCCAGGCCGCGGTAACCGCTTCGTCCTGCCCCACGAGCTTGTTGTAGCCGCAACCTGACAGCGGTGCCGCCAGCACCAGTGCCAGCAGCGCCGCGGTCATAGCGCGAACAGGGTTTGCAGGGACATTGTCTTTTACGCTCACGTCGATTCCTCCAGGCAAAAACATTCTACCATCCTCGTCCAGCGCCGCCGCCTCCGAAGCCGCCGCCGCCACCCAGGCCTCCCAGTCCACCACCGAAGCCACCCATGCCGCTGCCTCCCCCGAAGAGGAAGGGCAGGTACATCAATCCCCTGCGCCGCCGTCTACCGAACATGCCCGGCAGCATGAAGAAAATCCACACCAGCGAAAACGGATTGAATCCCCGCCTCCGCGAATGGCGAGCAGGCGTTGCTGCTGCCTGGCCGCTCAGGGCAACCCCCGCGTCGGTGGCGATAAGCTGGGCAGCGGCAAGCGCCGCGCTGTAAATACCGGCGTCGACTTTGCCGGCCCTGATGTTGGGCATCGCGTAACGATCGAGGATTTCGCCGAGACGTCCGTCGGGCAACAGGCCCTCGAGTCCGTAGCCGGTAAAGAATCTCAACTGTCGCTGCTCCACGGCCATCAATAACAACAGGCCGTCATCCTTTTCGGCGCTACCGAGTTTCCAGGCGTCGCTCACCTTGAGGCCGTAGGCGAAAGCATCCAGCGGGGCGGTCGTGGGGACTGTGAGCACAGCCAGCTCGGCGCCGGTTTTCTGCTTGAGCTCGAGCGACAGGGCGTTGAGCGCACGCTCGGCAGCCGGTGATAATTGCTCGCCGAGGTCGATGACGGCCGCAGGCCGGGAGGGGATGGGGGTTTCCAGCTGCGGCTGGGCAGCCGAAGCCGCGGGCAGCAGGCAAAGCACGGCCAGTAACGCGGCCGCCGTCGCACGTTTGAGCAGGGGTTCCCCTTGGCCCGGACGCTTCACAGTGCGTCTATGGCCCTTACCACCGAACGGACTTCGGCCATGGCGCTGTCGGCAAGCGCTTCGCGTTCGTTCCTGTTCACGCGGCCGATCGATCGGGCCACTTCGAGGGCGCGCAGCGCGGGCAGCAGCAGTTCAAACTGCGCTTCGACGGCGGCCACGAGATCGACTGGTTTCTCCGGGCGGGGGAGGTCACGCAGGTACAGCATGCCGCGAAAAATAACTTCCATTTCGGCGGTCGCCGAGAAAAGCAGGTCGTTAAGGAGGCGCCCCGAACGGCCCGCCCCGAGGAAGCCCTCCCAGAGATGCAGCATGCGGCCCCGCGATTGAGACTCGAGCTGCAACCTGAGGTGAACGCGGTCAACGCTTATGCCCGCGAGGGGGTCGCTCTGACCCCACACCAGTTGGTGCTCGTCGGCCAGCTCGAGGAACTCCACGGGAAACACGTCGAGCGAGCTCTCAATGTAGGCCCGGTCCATGACCAGGGGCACGCTGACACGGCGCCTGCGCCATCGCGAAACCAGGGGCCTCAGCGTTTTCAGCACGGAGGGCGTTACTTCCGTGAGCAAGATGAGCAAGGCCAGCGGTGTACGGCGGCGGTTGTAGTCGGGCCGGCATATATCGCCGTACAGGCAGACCGACTCGACTTGATCGGGGAGCGCTACGTGAAGCTGCTCGAGCAACTTTTCCAGGGTACGACGGTCTCGGGCTTGAAGGTCCATGCGTTGATGATAACCCGTGGAGCGCGGGATTTCGATTGCAGTTGATCGCGCAGGGGACTGCGCCCAGGGCTCAGCCGAAGCGTCCTTCTATGTAGTCGGCAGTGCGCTGGTCTCGAGGTGAAACAAAAAGGTCCTCGGTTCGGCGCATTTCTACCAGTTCGCCCAGCAACATGAAGGCGCACTCATCACTCACGCGACGGGCCTGGGCCATGTTGTGGGTAACTATGACCAAGGAATAGTCGCCTGCGAGGTCGCGCAGGAGTTCCTCTACCTTCGCGGTAGCATCAGGATCCAGGGCCGAGCAGGGCTCGTCCATGAGTATTACCTCGGGTTTGAGCGGTAGCAGGCGCGCGATGCAGAGCTTCTGCTGTTTTTCCAGTGACAGGGTGGTCGCCTGGGTGGACAGCGAATCCTTCAAATCGTCCCAGAGGTGAACCGCGCGCAGCGAGGTCTCCAACGCTTCATCCAGGGTAGAAGCGTCTCGGTCTTTTCGGCTGAAGTGTAACCGAAGCCCGTAGAGTATGTTGTCGCGTACCGAGAGCGGCAGTGGGTTGGGTCGTTGGAAAACCATGCCAACTTTCTTTCTGAGCTCAACCAGGTCGGTGTCGGCGGAGTATATGTCGTGCTCTTGTACGACCACTTCTCCCTCGGTGCGCACACCCTCGTAGCGCTCGTTGATGCGGTTGAAGCAGCGGAGCAAGGTCGTCTTCCCACAACCCGACGGGCCGATGAGCGCACTGATTCTGCCCGAGAGAAAGCGCATGTCGAGTCCCTTGAGCGCTTCGAACTCCCCGTAAAACAGTTTCAGCCCTCGGGTCTTGATGCAGTGCTCGCCCACGTCAGCCAAACAATCCCTGCACGTACTGAAAGGTGCGCGCGTCAGCGGTCTGCCTGGAGAATATGACCTCGTTGTCGCCCACTTCCACCAACTTGCCGTTGAGCAGCAGGGCCGTACGGTGTGCCAGGCGCTTGGCCTGGAGCACGAGGTTGGTGACGAGCACGATGGTCATATTCTCGTTGAGTTCCTTGAGTACTTCTTCGATCTTCATCGTCGTCACCGGGTCAACGGCAATAGAAAATTCGTCGAGGCAAAGAATCTCGGGGTTCAGCGAAAGCGCCCGCGCTATGGTGAGGCGCTGCTGTTGACCGCCTGACAGGCGCGTGCCGAGGTCATCGAGCCTGTCCTTGACTTCATCCCATAGCGCCGACTGCTTGAGACAGCGCTCTACTGTTTCGTCGAGTACCGTGCTGTTTTTTTCGCCCGCCATACGGGGAGCAAACGCCACGTTGTCGTACACGGTCATGGGCAGTCCCACCGGGAGAGGAAACACCATGCCAATCCTGCGGCGCAGCAGCGAGGGGTCGCGGTACTCGGTTACGTCGTGTCCGTCCACCTTCACGGTGCCGCTGACCGATGCAAGCGGAATGGTTTCGATCATGCGGTTTATGCAGTTGAGCAAGGTGGTCTTGCCGGAATTGGCAGGCCCGATGACAGCCATTATTTCATTGCGACGCACGTCGAGGGTCAGCTGGTCGAGCGCCGGCTTGCCCGCGTAGCTCACGCTGAGCTTATCCACCTCTATCATCGGCGACGCGCTTACCACTTCCTGTTTCTCCTGAGGTAAGTCCGAAAGGAGATCGCGAACAGGTTTACCAGTAGCACCACGCTTAGCAGTACGAGCGCGGTAGCGTAGGGGATAGCCTCGGGCACGTTGGGTACCTGGGTCGAGACCGTGAACAGGTGCATCGAAAGCGCCATGCACTGGTCCTGGACCGACTGGGGAAGGAAGGGGAGGTAGAAGGCCGCGCCGGTAAACATGATGGGGGCTGTTTCGCCGGCAGCGCGCGAAACCTGGAGGATGACCCCGGTGAGTATCCCCGAGATCGAGTTGGGCAGTACCACGTGTCGTATGGTCTGCCAGCGGGTCGCGCCAAGTGTCCAGCAGGCTTCGCGAAAGGCCATGGGCACTGCAGCGAGCGCTTCCTTGGTGCTCGCGATGATGACCGGCAGGGTCATGATGGCCAGGGTCAACGAGGCCGAGAGTATGCTGGTGCCAAGGCCGAGAAAGAGTACGAACACGCCCACGCCGAACAGGGCGTGCACTATGCTCGGGACGCCCGCCAGGTTTACGATGGCGAGGTTGACCATGCGTGTCAGCCAGTTCGCCTTGGCGTACTCGTTCAAATAAATGCCCGCCATTATTCCTACCGGTGCCGACACTGCGAGTGAGACACCCACCAGCCAGAGCGTACCCACTATGGCCGGGAACACGCCACCGGCCGTCATGCCCGCCGTCGGCGCCTCCAGGAGGAACTCCATGCTCAGTGCGGGGGCGCCGCGTATGACCAGCAGGCCGAGGATGGCAGTGAGAGGCAGGATAAGCAGCGCCGTTACTCCCGCCAGTACCGTTTTGCCCACGCTTTCAACGCGCCGGTTGGCATTGGTGCGGGCGCTGGTGGCAAAGGGTGAGGCGTTCATCGTGACGACCGCCCCCTGACGATGAGGTCAGCCGCGAGGTTGACACCGAAGGTCAGCAGGAAGAGCAGGACCCCGACCGCGAACAGGGCTTGGTAGTGATCGCTGCCGGCAGCCGTCTCGCCCAGCTCGGCGGCGATGGTCGCGGTCAGTGTGCGAACCGAATCCAGTGGGCTACCGGGAATCTGCACCGCGTGACCGGTGGCCATGAGCACTGCCATGGTCTCGCCGATGGCGCGGCCGACACCGAGCAGCACGGCGGCCAGCAGGCCACTGCGCGCGGCCGGAAAGAGCACCTTGCACGCTGTCTGCCAACGCGTGGCACCCAGGGCCAGCGATGCCTCGCGGAAAGAGTCAGGCACGGCCTTGAGCGCGTCTTCGCCGATGCTCACGATTATGGGCACGCTCATCAAGCCCAGTATGATCCCGCCGTTTAGGACGTTAAGGCCGATGGGCGCGTTGAATACTTCGATTATCAGCGGATTCATCACGGCCAGACCAATGAATCCCCATACCACCGAGGGAATGGCGGCCAGCAGCTCGATGGTGATTTTCAGGCCTTCTTTGACCGAGCCACTGGTGAACTCGGATATGAAGAGCGCCGAGCCGAGGCCAAGCGGAACCGCGATGAGCATGGCCAGTCCCGTGACGCTCACGGTACCCGCGAGCAGGGCAAGGGTACCGTAGCGCTTGTTAGACAGCGAAGTCGGGTACCACTCGGGGCTGGTCAGGAACTCCACGAAGTCCATTTTTTCGAAGATGAACTCCGACGCGGTGGAGAATACGAAGAAGAATATGGCGAAGACAAAAAGGATCGCGCTGAAGCCGCTCGCCTTGATCGCGAATTCAATGACGCGCTCGAACACGCTTCCGGCCCGCGCCTTGCGATCGTCGTCAGGGGGTGACGTAGCCTGTTGTGGGTTCACGTCCTGTTTTGCTGTCGCGTCTGCGACGGTCTAAAGGGCCGTCAGTGGACCGGGATGAAGCCGCTTTGCGTGACGATAGCCTGGCCCGCTGGCGACAAGATCCAATCCAGATAATCCTTAGCTGCACCGTCGGCCTCTCCGATGGTGTACATGTACAGGCCCCGCGCGATGGGGTAAGCGCCCGACGCCGCTGTCTCGGCGTTGGGAGATACGCAGGCCTCGCCGTCGTTGGTAGATATGCAGACTGATTTAAGCTTCTCGTTCGCGTAACCCATGCCGCTGTAACCGATGGCACAGGGGGTGTGGGTCACCAGGTCAACAACGTCCTTGCTGCCCTGCATGTCTCGCGAGCCGAGCTTGAAATCACCGGTTTTACCGAGCACGGTTTCCCTGAAAAAAACGTAGGTGCCTGAATTGGACTGCCTGCTGATACGTATGATCTCCTGCTTCGCGCAACCGGGCACCTCGATGCCGAGGTCGGTCCAGGTGGAGCACTTGCCACCCTCGCCGTAAACACAGGCCAGCTGTTGTATGGATAGCTGCTCGGCCGGGTTGTTCTCATGAACGAAGACGACGATGGCGTCGCGGGCTACGGTGTGCTGCACAGCGGCGTTCAGGCCGTTTTCCTTCATCGAATCGTGTTCTTCGGATTTTATTTCGCGGCTGGCGTTGGCAATGTCGACCTTGCCGTTTATGAGGGCGGCGATGCCCGTTCCCGAACCTCCCCCGCTCACCACCACGGCGACGTCGGTCTTGACGCGGCTGTAGTTCTCCGCCCAGGCCTGGGCCACGTTGACCAGGGTATCAGACCCCTTGTTCTGCAGTACCGTGCGGTCGCTGTTCGAACTGCTGCAGGCGGTCAGGGCGATGAGCGCGGCGCAGAGCAGGTACCGGGGCTCGCCCGGGATGATGGGCATCACTTGTGGGTTACCTCTTCGAGAGCGGCACTGGTTGTTCCGTGCAGGCTGTGGATCAGGTTGGTTACGCGTTCCACCAGGACATGGAAAACTTCTTCGTAGCTGGTTTTCTTATCAGTGGCCGGGTTGGCCACGTCCCATTCGAGTGCGATTGTCCGGTAACCGAGGCGGGGCAGTGCGTCGGCAGCTTCTGCGCCCAGCGCGACAACGGCCTTGTACTGCTTGATGCTGTCCAGGGAGCTGAGGTCGGTAGGCGTGTGGCTCGAAACATCGATGCTCATCGCGGTGAGGAATTTGACTGCCTCGGGGTCGGGGGCTCCGGCGTCGACGCCGGCCGAGGAGAATAGCATGTGGTCGCCACCTATGGTGCGGCCGATGGCCTCGGCCATGAGGCTCCTGCAGGAGTTCGATGACGAGACGAACAGTATGCCGATGTCCTTGCTCAAGCGGTGCCGCACGTTCCTGCCGCTTACGATGTAGGCCACCTCGTCGCAGATGTTGCCGGCCTGATCGGCCACGCGCTCAAAACGGTTGGCCACCGACAGCAGCGAGAACAACAGCGACATGTCTGATTTTGTTTTTGGATGCGAAGCTACAAGGTCCGCGTAGATCTCCTGGTGTAAGCGGTTGGCTTTTGCGTCGAGGTGCTTGGTCTCTTCGGCAAGCTCGATGTCCTCGTCGAGAAAAGATCGCAGCGCCTGCCTGAGCATTTCAATTGCGACGGCCGCGAGCTTTTCAAATTTTTCGAAGTCGGGGCGATCCGCGACGTTGCTGATCTCGATGGCCTGTCGGCTGATGCTTTCGGAGTAATCACCGACCCGCTCCAGCTCACTGACGATCTTGGCCACAGAGTGGGCAAACCTGAGCTGGGCTGCCACGGGGATGTGCCTGACCATGAAATCTACGGTCATGGAGTCAACCCGGCTTTCGAGGTCGTCTATGCGCGAATCGCGCAGGATGCACGAATAGGCCAGCGTGGTGTCCGCCGCGACGAGGGCCTTGACCGAGTCTTCGAGGGCCCGCAACGCCAGGTCTCCCATCTCGCGCACCTTGTCGCGGATGGCCGAAATGTCGTGTTTTAGTAGTTCTTCGAGGTGGGTAGTCACTGGGTCCCCGCTGCAGCTGGCCCGGTCAAAGGCCGAAGCGCGCTAGATGGTTTGAGTGGGCTGATTCAGCAGCGTTTAGCAGCAGGTTGGGAGATTGCAAATACAACTGAGCGTAACTGCGGGCACACCCGGGCTTAGGTGAAGACAAGGGATGCCAGCGGGGGGCTGATCTTGGTATAATCAGGGATGATGTTGAGGGCCGTTTCGACCATTCTGCTGCTGCTGGTGCTGCTGCTGCCGGGTTACTCGCCAGCCGACGTGGTTGAGGCGCCGAACCTGCGCCTGGAGCTGGTTGCGGCAGTGGACACCGTGCAGCCCGGGAGCTCTTTTGACGTGGCTCTCAAGTTGACCCCGGGCGAGGGCTGGCACGTTTACTGGAAAAACCCCGGCGACGTGGGTTTGCCTACTACCCTCGACTGGCAGTTACCTGAAGGTTTGCAGGGCGGAGAGCTGGAGTTTCCTGCTCCTACTCGTTTTGTGGACGGTTCCTTCGTGAGCTACGGCTACGACGAACCGGTATTGTTGCTCTCCACTCTCACCACCTCGGCCGAGTTGGAGCCGGGCGGGCAGCTGCGGGCCGCCGCGCGGGCGGCCTGGACTGTTTGTCGAAAAGACCGTTGCATCCCCGGCAAGGCGGATCTGTCCCTGGAGCTACCGGTGCTGGCGATGCAGGCGATGAGCAACGAGGCGTGGTGGGGGCAGATAGACACTGCGCGCAGGTCTATTCCGAGTGCCGGCGAAAAGGGCTGGTCGGCCACAGCAGAGGTCTACGATGACTTCGTTCAGGTATCCTTGCGCCCGCCTGAATCTCTGGGCGCGAGTTTGTCCGAACTTCAGGTTTTTCCCCTGGCCAGGGGCCTTGTAGACGACGATGTGCCCGCGCGGAGCCAACCCGGCGGCGCTGGCCTGCTCGTCTCCCTACCGCGGCAAGCGGGCAGTGAGGTTCCCGAATCTGCACGCTTGCTCTTCAAGTGGCCGACGGTCGCTAAGCAGCAGTTGGGCAACCGACAGGCCCGCTACGATGCCGTGGAGTTGGACGTTGAGCTGAAGACTGTCAGCGGCCCATTGTCTTCATTGTTGGCGCCGCCGGTCTCTGACATGACCTTGATGCTGGCCCTTTTACTGGCCCTCGCTGGTGGCCTGGTGCTCAATCTCATGCCCTGTGTGTTCCCCGTGCTGTCGCTCAAGATACTGAGTTTCGTGGCGATGGCCGGCGATGAACCAGCGGCCGTACGTCGTCACGGCCTGGTTTTTGGTGCCGGTGTTGTGCTCTCTTTCCAGGCGCTCGCCGCCGTTATGATTATGCTCAAGGCCGGGGGGCAGGAACTGGGCTGGGGTTTTCAACTGCAATCGCCCGCGTTCGTGGCCGCCATGGCCTTGCTCTTATTCGCTCTGGCGCTGCAACTCGTGGGGACCTTCGACGTAGGTTACTCGCTCACGGCGTCGGCCGGTCAGCTGGAGGGCGGAACGAGCGGTTACAAGGGGTCTTTTCTGAGCGGGGTACTTGCGACCGTGCTTGCCACTCCCTGCACGGCGCCCTTCATGGGAGCGGCGCTGGGTTTTGCTGTCCAGCGCCCGCCGCTCGAAGCCATGTCTGTTTTTACCGCTCTCGGGCTGGGCATGGCCTTGCCCTACGTCATGCTCTCGTTCAGTCCGACGTTACTTCGCTTTCTACCAAGACCCGGCGCCTGGATGGAGACCTTCAAGGAAGCGATGGCTTTTCCACTGTTCCTGGCCGCTGCCTGGCTGGTGTGGGTGTTTGCTGGGCAGGTGGGCAACGGAGGCCTTATTTACCTGCTCGCGGCCTTCGTTCTTGGTGGTGCTGCCGCCTGGCTGCGGGGGCACGGGCAATCTCGTCCTCGCGCGTACGCGTCGTTCGGCGTGGCAATTCTGGCCCTGCTGCTGGCCCTGCAGGGAGCCGCTCAACCCTTTTCCCGGTCGGCTGGCGCTGGTTCGCTGGCCGGAGGCGAGTACGCCGAGGGGGCTATTCAGTGGCGCGTATGGACACAGGAAGAGGTCGACCGTTTGCGAGCTGAAGGCAGGCCGGTGTTCATCGATTTTACGGCTGACTGGTGCCTGAGCTGCAAGGCCAACGAGGCGGTAGCTTTTTCTTCGCAGCGTGTCGCCGAGCGTTTTCGCGAGCTGGGAGTGGTTGCGATGAAAGCCGACTGGACGCGGGGAGACCCGCTCATCACCCGGGCCCTCGGCCGTTACGGTCGCGACGGTGTTCCCCTGTACGTGTTGTACGATGGCAGGGGAGATTCAGAACCCCAGTTGTTACCGCAGTTGCTTACGCCCGACACTGTGCTCGAAGCGCTGGCGCGGATCGCGGCCTGACTCCTGGTCGGCCCGAGTCCGGGGCTTGCCTGTTGTAGGCGGTGGCGCTAGTTCTCGCCGGGATGCCCCGTCCGACTCTTCACTCACTGACCTGCCTGCTCATCCTGGGCCTGTTGATTCCGGTGGCCGGTTGTCGCCGCGAACAAGCGGCGGTCTGCGAGGGTTGCAATGTTGTACTGGTGTCTATGGACACGCTCCGTGCCGACCACACGGGTGCTTACGGGTACGAATTACCGACCACCCCGCAGCTGGATCTGTTTGCGCAGGAGGCGGTGCTTTTCAAGGACGCTGTGTCACAGTCGGCCTGGACCCGGCCTGCCCATATCTCGATGTTCACGGGTCTCTACCCCGCGGAACACGGTGTGATTTCCATGGAGGGGAACGCAAAGATGCCAGGCGACCTGCCCACCCTGGCTGAACGTATGCGCGAAGGCGGCTACGCGACCGCCGCGTTTACCGGTGGCGCCAACATGTCGGCGCGTTTCGGCTTTGACCGTGGTTTTGACCTCTACAAGAGCCCGGGCAAGCGGATGGGCGAAAACGTGGAGCCAGCCCTGGACTGGGTAGGCTCGCTCGCTGCCGACAAGCCGTTTTTTCTCTTCGTGCACGGTTTCGAGCCCCACCGTCCTTATCGCTCCGAACCCCAGGACCGACTTGCCCTTGGCCTGGACTCGCCCCGGCGCAAGGGCTGGGCTTCGGTCTGTGAGAGCGGCGAGCGGCCCGCCGACCTTGACCGTTGGATACTCGAATACGATGCCGCAATTCACCGGGGCGATCGTGCCTTTGGACGCCTGCTCACCGGGCTCTCGGAGCGTGGCCTGGGCGATACCACCATAGTTATGTTCACCTCGGATCACGGCGAAGAGTTTTTTGAACACGGCCACTGCTTCCACCTCTATCGGCTCTATCGTGAGATTGTGCGCGTGCCCTTGCTGGTCAGGGTGCCCGGCGTCGATCCGGCCCGCGTCGCCGGGGTAGTACCGGCGTCGGTGGCTGTCGCTTCTACGCTGCTTGATCTCGTTGGACTGGGCGGGGCGGGGTTTTCCGGGGAGTCGCTGGCGCGGCTGATCACGGGCATCGGGAAGCCGGAGTTTGAGTACGTTGTGAGTGAAACCGGTTCGAGTCGCGTCTCCGGGCCATCCGGCAGAAAGGGTGGAGACGTTCGCGCTATTACTGGCGACCGGGACAAGCTCGTACACTGGGTGGACCAGCGACGACGCGAATACTATGACCTGTCATCAGACCCGGGCGAGCAGGACAACCTCGGCCGGCCACCCGAAGCAGATCGCTTGTTTGAGCGCTTACACCGCTGGACAGGCGCGCATCCACGGCGGGGAACGCAAGCAGCTATCGAGGAGCTTGACCCCCAGTTGAAACAGGAATTAAAGCAGCTGGGTTACCTGGAGTAGCCGTGCGCTTGGGCTGGTTTACCGGCCCTGCGCGAGGCTGGGTTCCTTGAGTAGCGTTTCTATCGCGGCCCTGAGCCTGGGCTCGTCCTCGGCTGGATTGAAGCCGGTGCTCTGGTAACGGATCACGCCGTCGCCGTCGACAAGGAAGGTAGCCGGCATCGAGTGCACCAGGTATTTGCCCTTGAGGACGGCCTGGGTGTCGGTTATCACTGGAAAATCGACTTCGTAGCTTTCCGCGAACTCGATCGACCTGCTGGCCAGGCTGTCAACACCGACACTTATGACCTGGAAGCCGCGCGGGCCGAACTCCTTGTTGTAGTCGGCCAGGAAAGGGAATTCCTTTTTGCAGGGCCCACACCAGGAAGCGAAAAAGTTGAGCAGCGTGAGCTTCCCTTCGTAGGCGCTCTCACTCACTGCGTTGCCCTCGGCGTCGGTAGTCGAGAAGACCGGCGCCCTGGTATCAAGCAGGTCGGTAACGTTGGCGCTGAGCATGGAAGCGTCGACGGGTTGCGTGGCGACGTTCTCGTCTGCGCAGCAGCGGAAGCCGGTGGTCTTGTTTCGACTGCCGGGGCCTACAGTCGATGTGCGTCGGTTGCAGGCGGCACCCGATTTGCTCGAGGCGTAGCCGCCGAGCAGGGTGCGTCGGTCACGACCGCTGTCGGCCCATTCCCCTATGTTACCAGCGAGGTCGAACAGGCCCGAGGCGGTGCGGCAGCCGGCCCGGCTACCGGTGTTCGAGGGTTCGCCGGTCTGCTTGTCAGCCGAGTCGTTGCAGACGCCTTCTTCGTAGTACGGGCCGTAGGGGTACATGTTTCCTTCTATGGCGTCGTCGGCAAAGAGGTCGTTGGAGTTGTTGTCTACTGCCGTCTTGCCGGTGCACGCGCTAACCCATTCGAGTTCACTGCAAAGGCGCTTACCGGCGGCCTCGCAGGCTTTTTCGGCGCCAAAAAAATCCACGCGCGCCGGCTCAAGTCCCGGTTGGCTCACCGCTCGGCCGTCGCGGGTGATCGCGGCCTCGTACGGGTCGATCCAGAAAGAACCGTCGCCGGCCGACACCATGGAACTGCCGTCGCCCGCGGGCGTTATCGCGACCCCGGCCTCGGCGGAGTCGGCGATTTCCAGGGCCTTTTCTATGTAATACTCCAGGATCGAGGCCGATGCCGAACCGGTGACCAGTCTGTCGTTGATATAGGTGCGAGGCGTGCCGTATATCCCCGCCCTGAAGGCAGTCTCTACATCATCAGTGACCGCCGCACGGGTGGACTCGGCTTCAAGACACGAGCGAAAGAGGTCCATGTCGGCGCCAGCCCCGGCGGCATAGTCTCCTACCGTCTGCACGTTGAGAGAGGGTTGGTTATCGTACATGAGGTCGTGCATTTTCCAGAAGAGGCCCTGTTCGCCAGCACAGTGGGCAGCCCACGCCGTCTCGCAAGCGACAGGGTGCTTGTCGAAGCCTTTCATCGAGCGGTTGCACTTTACGTTCATCGGAAAGTGGCGCATGACCAGCCTTACGCGGTCGCCGTACTTAGCCATCACCGTTTTAAAAGAGTTGGAGAGCATCCGGCAGTAGGCGCACTGGAAGTCGGCGTACTTAACGATGGTGACGTCGGCATCGGGGTTGCCCAGCCAGAACTCGTTTTCCTTGAGCGGGGTTTCAAACATGCTCCAGCCTTCGGAGGTCTTTTTTCCGTGGCCTCTGCCAGCGACGACTGGGGAAGCAACTTTTGACGCTTCCGCGGCCGGGGCTGCCTGCTTGTCGGTCGCGCTTTCAGTAGCTGACTTGGTGGCAGGTGACCCGGTAGAAGCTGAATCTGCCGCGGCAAACTGGGCGTCTATGGCTCCGCGATAGGCAGTCTCCATCGAGCTGCCGGCTGTGTAGTAAGCCCCGAGTGCGACGCCGGCACTGACAGCCACTACCAGCAAGGCCTGCGGAATGGGCGCGGCAAACGATGCCAGTGCGCGCAGGGGTGTCTTTGTGACCTCGCGCAGGGTGGAGCCCGAAGCCTTCCAGGCGAGCAGAAATGCGGCGAGGTTTACCGTGTACAGACCTATACAGTACAGGCAGTAGGCACGCAGCCAGACGGTTGAAACCCAGGCCAGGAAGAGCGAGTAGACCACGGCTATGAGTGCCAGCAGGGCCGTCGACTGAAGGGCGAGACGGGCTTGCTGCAGCGAAACGTTGGTTGCCGTCTTGATGGCCGACAGCGCCTGCACTGCCAGGAAAGCCATCAGCGCGTAAATCGGAGCGGCGTAAAGGGCGATGGGGAGGCCGAGGAACTCGGAGTAACTCGAGGCGTTGACCTTATCGCAGTTGAGGGCGCCTCCCAGGTTGCAGGAAGAAACATAGCTCGGGTCCAGGCCGAGTTTGAGCTTGTGCCGCACGAGGAAGACAGCCACCGCGACGCCGACCGCGCATACTGCGACCAGGGCGGCCACCAGCGCCGGCGCGTGCTCGGAAACCCCATCCTCGGCTTCTTCGCTCGCAGCCGTTTCTAGGGGCGCCGTGTTGCGGGAAGGGCGAGTTCGCCTGGACTTGTTTTTCTTTGACATATTCTGGTGAAACTCCTCTCATTATGATGCCAGAATGGGCACCCTTTGTGCAGCTTTTTCCACTCCGCTTGGGCACAGCACAGGCCTTGTTCTCTACTGTTCGCGGTTGGAAAACCTTGCCGGAAAATGGGACAAGGTCGAGGTTTGGCAGGGGCGGGCAGGGCAGCAAAGCGCTGCTGCCGCAGGAACAGCGATGAAAACGGTTGGCCGACATCTTCTTATTGAGTTTTATGATTGCGACAGGCCCCTGCTCGATGATCTCGACAGCCTGCGGAAAATCATGATCAGGGCTGCTGAAACCGTCGGGGCCAGCGTATTAGGTGAAACCTTTCACCGCTTCGCACCCCAGGGGGTGAGCGGTACGGTGGTCATTGCCGAGTCTCACTTGTCGCTTCATACCTGGCCTGAGAACGGTTACGCGGCAATCGATATCTTCACCTGTGGCGGTCTCGTACCGGGCGACGCGTTTGGTTATCTCGCAGCCAGTCTGCACGCCGGCAGCGCACGTCAGCGCGAAATCATACGAGGCTTGCCCGAGCAGATCGACGACGACCGAATTTTCGGAGCCGCGGATGTTAAAGTTCTGAGCCGGGAATGCGATCTGGTCGAGCTGCGCAGGGCCGAGGGCTGATCACGCGGCATGGGATTACCGGACAAACCTGGAAGTAGCGACCAGGCAGCGGCCTTGCTTGACGGGGGGCTCATGCCGGCGACGCGCGGTGGCTTTGATGGCGAGTGGTTCACCGAGGAGGCGAACGGGTCTGCTCGCTTCGCGGTGAAGATGGACGCCCTGCTCCACGAAGAGCGATCTCCCTGGCAGAAAATTTCGGTATACGACAGCAGCTTCTTCGGCAGGGTGCTCACCCTCGATGATGTATTCATGCTCAGTGAGCGAGATGAGTTCGTTTACCATGAGATGCTCGTTCATGTTCCCCTGCTCGCGATGCCCGATCCCGCCAGCGTTCTTATAATCGGGGGAGGCGACGGCGGTTGCCTGCGTGAGGTGTTGCGCCATGACTGCGTGCAGAGAGTCGTGCTCTGCGAGCTCGATGAGCGCGTCAGTCGGGTCTGCGAGCAGTATTTTTCCTGGCCGGAATCAGCTTTCGCCGATGCCAGGGCCGAGTGCGTGTTCGAGGATGGGATTACCTTCATAAAGAAGCATACTGCCGCTTTCGACCTTGTCATAGTCGACAGCACCGATCCGGTGGGCGCCGCGGTCGGTTTGTTCAGGCGGGAGTTCTACGAGGCGGTACGAGCTTGTTTGCGCAGCGGCGGAGTGATGACCGCGCAGACCGAATCACCCCACTGGAACGCCGACATGCTTGGTGCCATAAACCGTGAAATTCGCTCGGCCTTCGGCCAGGTGGATTCCTATCTCGCGATGATTCCCACTTACCCAGGTGGTTGCTGGTCCCTGGCCTGGGCCTCGTCTACTCGCCGCCCGGGGGATTTTTTTGACCAGCAACGCGCGAAGGAAATAGCCGCATCCTGTTCTTACTACCAACCGGGTCTACAATCGGCTGCCTTTCAATTGCCGGTGTTTGCGGAGCGCGCTTGCAGCGGCGAGAACCTGTTCGAGCGTTTTGACAGCAGGGTCTACAGGAACCGAAATCGCGATGATTGAAAGCAGCCAGACAGTAGCGGTGGTCATTCCGGTGCGCGACCGTATGCAGCTGCTCGGCCGGGCGCTCGACTCGGTGCTGGCCCAGCTACGGCCACCCGATGAGATCGTGGTGGTGGATGACGGATCGGTCGACGGCAGTGCTGACCTGGTGAAGCAAGGCTACCCCGGCGTCAAGCTGTTAATGCAGGCGCCAGCGGGCGTGAGCGCGGCACGTAATCGAGGAATCGCCAGCAGTAGCTCGGACTGGCTCGCCTTTCTTGATTCGGACGACGCCTGGCATCCCGACAAGTTGCAGCGACAGTTGACGGCCCTCTCTGAACGGCCATCGATGAAAATATGCCACTGCGACGAGATCTGGTTGCGTAACGGCCGGCGCGTGAACCCGATGCGCAAGCACGCGCGTTACGGTGGCTGGGTATTCGAGCGGTGCCTGCCGCTGTGCTGTATCTCGCCTTCGACCGCGCTGGTTCACCGGGATGTTTTTGCCTCGGTCGGCGTATTCGACGAAACCCTGCCTGCCTGCGAAGACTACGATCTCTGGTTGAGGGTCAGCGCTCGTTTTCCAGTGCTGTATCTCGACGAAAAACTCGCCACGCGTTGGGGCGGGCACGCCGACCAGCTATCCGCGCGCTACCCCGCCATGGACCGATTTCGGGTCAAAGCACTGGAGAAGGTGCTGCTCCCGGGGACGCTGCAGCCCCGCTGGCGCCGGGCGGCCGCCGCCGAGGCGCGCCGCCGCCTCGACATTCTCGCCGCCGGGTCTGAGCGCAGGGGGAGGGTGCAGGAGGCGTGTGCGTTCCGTGCACGCGCGGCCGAACTCGGCAGGTACCAGCGGTGAGCGCGGCGACCGTTAACCTGGTCGTAGCCATGGGCTGCGAAGCCGCACCCCTGCTGCGTGGCCTTGCTTTGAAGTCACTGCCTGTCGAAGGCGGCTTCAGGGCCTGGTGTGATGACGCGCGCGAAACTTTCCTCCTGCAGGCTGGCATCGGCAGGGTCAATGCAGCCGCGGGGGTCGTAACGTTGCAGGGGTTGTCGGGACACCCGGCCTGTTCGGCCTGGCTCAACGTCGGTATTGCCGGGCACGCTGAGGAGGAGATCGGTCGCGTACTGGTGGCCGAATCTGTTCAGGAAGAGGCGGGTGGCAGGGTGCGCTACCCGGCGTTACCCGCGGGCCTGGCCCTGGGAACGTCCCCGCTTCTGACCGTAGACAGGCCGAGCAGTGAGTATCGCCCCGGGTTTCTTCACGACATGGAAGGGTCGGCCTTCATGGCGACGGCCCTGCGCTACTCGAGCACGGAACTCGTGCACTGCCTGAAGGTCGTGTCCGACAACCGGGCTCAGCCCTTGTCGGAGGCTGGCTTGAGCAAGACCAGGGTCGAGTCCCTGGTCGAACTGGCGGTTGAGGATGTCGTTTCGATGGTGGCTGCGTTGAGGGGCCCGGCCGAACAGAGGGCAAGCCGACTCGCGCCGCCGGCGGAATGGCAGAAAGTGTCCGAAGACTATGCTTGCTCGGTGACCCAGGCCGCCCTGCTCCGACGCTTGCTGCAGCGCTGGAATGCCCTGTTTCCGGGACGAGAGCTGCCGGAGGTGAAGCAACCCGCTTTGGCCCGCGGCACCGCAGCTGGCGAACTGCTGCGGCAGCTCGAAGCGGGACTCGATGAGATGTGGCAGCGGGACGGTCAGTGATCGAGACCATTTACATTGAACGCGATCTGCTCGAGCACCCCCGGGCCCGGTCCGTCATGAAACGCCTGCCCCGCGCCCGGGTCGTCAGCTGCGATCACTACGGCGAGGTTTTCAATCCCCACGGCCAGGATTTTCGCCTGCAGAAGGCGAACCCCGCCCTGCTGATCGCTCGCAAGCGCGGCCGCATGGTCCTGCCCGTGCCGCCGGGGTCGGGTATAGGTGCAGAGCAGGACTTCTATTTTTCCCACCTGCTCAACTGTCCCTACGACTGTCGCTATTGTTTTCTGCAGGGCAGTTACAACTCTGCCAGCCTCGTTCTCTTCATTAACTACGAAGACTTCATGACGGCGGTGGACGAACGCATCGGCGAACTCGGCGATGGTGAACAGGCTTGTTTCTTTTCGGGTTATGACGGTGACTCGCTGGCTCTCGATGCGGTCACGGGTTTCGCCGGAGAGTTTCTCAGTTTCTTTGAGCAGCGCCCGCGCGCGTGGCTCGAGTTGCGTACCCGCTCGGTCAATACGGCTGCGCTGCTGGCGAGGGAGCCGATTGACAACTGCGTGGTGGCTTTCAGCCTTTCGCCTCCCGCGGTTGCCGATCGCTTCGACATCGGCGCTCCTCCGGTTCGCTCACGCCTGAAAGCAATGGCGGGGCTCGCGCGGGCCGGTTGGAAACTTGGCGCGAGGCTCGACCCGCTGTTGTTTCACGATGGCTGGGAGCGGGGCTACAAGCAGTTGATCGATGATCTTTTTGCCTGTGTACCGACTTCGTCGCTGCACTCCCTGTCGTTGGGGCCGCTGCGCTTTCCGCCGAAAGTGCTTGAGAAAATGAGACGACTTCATCCCACGGATCCCTTGCTCGCTGCTCCTACCGAGGAATGGCTGGGCGCGCGGGTTACACCGCGAGATATTCACGAACAGATGCAACGGCTCTGCGTGGAGTGCCTGCCTGCCTCTCTGGATAAGTCTCGGGTGTTCTGCTGGCCGGCCAATGAGGGGCTCGCGCGCGGTGAGCAATCGCGACTCGCTGTGTGAATTGCTCGCCGAGACTTGCGGTAGCCGGTGTTCTACGGGTAGAACACGTTTCACTCGTGCGGGGGTATGCTGCCGAGCAGGTCGACGGATAACTGGATGAGCAGAAAGGCTGAAACAGGTGAGAACAAGGGCATTCTGACCGCGCCCTACGTGCTTGAGTACAGTTATACGCGCAGCACCGGTCCCGTGCTTGGCCGTTTTCTGAGCGGCCTGCGCGACAAGAAGATTGAAGGAATACGGACCGCGGACGGGCGCGTCCTGGTTCCGCCCGTTGAAACCGACCCTGTCACCGGTGATGAACTCGATGATTTCGTGCAGGTGGGTGAGATTGGAACGGTCACCGCTTGCAGCTGGCTTGCCGAACCGCGGGCCGAACATCCCCTCGACAAGCCCTTCGCGTGGGCTCTGGTACAGCTGGACGGAGCCGATACAGGCCTCCTGCACGCCGTTGACTGCGGCAGCGCAGAAAAGCTTCAGGTTGGAAGCCGCGTGGAGGTGTCCTGGCGTGACGAGAGGCACGGTTTCATCACCGATATCGAGTGTTTCAGGCTGGTAGGAGACTGATGGCTGAAGATCCCATAACAGGCATCGTGTGCCCCATACGCCTGGACTACACGATCACGCCGGGTAAGGCGCAGGCGCGTTTTCTCAGGGGCCTCGAAAGCGGCAAACTGCTGGGCCAGCGCTGTCCGGCCACCGGCAAGGTCTACATGCCTCCACGGGGTTCATCGCCAACCCACGGTCTACCCACCACCGAGGAGGTGGAGGTAGCCGACAGGGGAATCGTCACAACATTCTGCGTAGTGAACCTCCAGTTTGCTTCCACCGTTCGTGAGATTCCCTACGTGTGCGCTCAGATACTGCTCGACGGCGCCGACATTCCGTTTTTCTTCGTCGTGCAGGAAGTTGATGTAAACGAAATACGTATGGGTATGCGCGTTGAGGCTGTCTGGCGAGATCCCTCCGAGTGGGGCCCGACGCTTGAGAACATCTTGTTTTTCAAACCGACCGGTGAAGCCGATGCTCCCCGGGAATCCTACAAGGAGCATGTCTGATGCGCGACGTAGCCGTGGTTTCGTTCGCCCAGGCTCCCAACCTGAGGGCAGACCGCGAGCGCAACGAGGTTGAGATCGTTATGCCGGTGGTGCGCGAGGCTCTCGATAGCGTCGGCCTTAAGCAGAGCGACATTGGTTTTACCGTTTCGGGCAGCTGCGATTATCTCACCGGCGTGCCTTTTTCTTTCGTCATGGCCCTGGACGCGGTCGGCGCCTGGCCGCCGATTGAAGAGAGCCACGTGGAGATGGACGGAGCCTGGGCCTTGTACGAGGCCTGGGTCAGGCTTCAGCATGGCGATATTGACGCCGCCTTGATTTACAGTTTCGGCAAGACCTCGCTCACAGATCTCGACAAGGTAATGAGCTGTCAGCTCGACCCCTACACGCTTATGCCCCTGTGGCCTGGTGCCATCAGCCTGGCTGGCCTGCAGGCCAGCGCCATGCTGGCCGCGGGTACGGTCAGCGAAGCCGATATGGCAGCCGTGGCCTCGCGCAGCCGCGAGGCGGCCCAGGGCAACCCGGCGATTCCCGAAGCGGAAAGTCCCGCCGACGTTGACGAGCTGCTGTCGCGCCCACGCGTGGCGCATCCTCTGCGTGAGCACGACATTGCTCCTTCCACCGATGGTGCAGCCGCGATAGTGTTGGTTGCTGGCGACCGCGCCGCAGAGGTCTGTGACAAGCCGGCGTGGATAAGCGGTATTGACCACAGGGTGGATACCCACGCGCCGGGCAACCGCGACCTGACCACCTGCCCGTCGGCGCGAATGGCCGGCGAGCGCGCGGGTGTCGGCAGGGGCGGCATCGAAGTCGCCGAGGTATACGCGCCGTTTTCTCACCAGCAGCTGCTCCTCGCGGGCGAGCTTGATCTTGGCGACGGCGTCGATCTTAACCCCTCGGGTGGTGCGCTGGCGGGCCACACTTTCATGGTGGCGGGGCTCGCGCGCATAGGCGAAGCAGCCCGGCGCATTCACGACGGCACTGCCTCGAGGGTGCTGGGGCACGCGACGGCTGGTCCCTGCCTGCAGCAGAACCTGGTCTGCGTCATGGAGGCGGGTCGATGAGCGAGCGCTGCGCCGTTACAGGCGTTGGCCAGACCCGCCACGACGCTGAGCGCAGCGACGTGTCCATGCACGGGCTGGTTCGTGAAGCCGCGGTGCGTGCCCTGGCTGACGCCGGCCTGGGATGGGAAGACATCGACGCCGTGGTGGTCGGCAAGGCACCCGACCAGTTCGAAGGCGTTATGATGCCCGAGCTCATGATGGCCGACGCTCTGGGTGCGGTCGGTAAGCCATTGATACGAGTGCACACCGCCGGTAGCGTGGGCGGCTCGACCGGCCTGGTGGCGGCTGGACTGGTGCAGGGAGGCGTGCACAAGCGGGTATTGGTGGTGGCCTGGGAGAAGCAATCCGAGGCCGACGCGTCCTGGGTGCTGATGATGAAAATTCCATTCGCAGCTCCGCTGGTCGCGGGTGCGGGCGGGTACTTTGCACCCTACATTCGCGCTTACATGGAGCGCTCGGGGGCGCCGGCGGATACGGGCATAAAGGTGGCAGTTAAGGATCGCCTCAACGCTCTCAAGAACCCTTACGCTCACCTCCAGATGCCCGATATCACCGAAGAGATGGTGGCTGATTCGCTCATGCTCTGGGACCCCATACGCTACCTCGAGACCTGCCCGTCTTCGGACGGGGCCTGCGCGCTGGTGCTGACCGCCGAGGACGCTCTGGGAAGCTGCCAAAACCCGGCCTGGATCGTGTCGAACGCGATGCGCAGCGAACCCACAATGTTTGCGGGCCGCGACGGTGTGAACCCGCAGGCTGGGATCGATTGCGCGGCTGAACTCTACCGAAAGGGGGGAATCACCGACCCGCGGCGGCAGATAGACGTGGCGGAAATCTACGTTCCCTTCAGCTGGTTTGAGCCGATGTGGATGGAGAACCTTGGGTTTGCCGAGCAGGGCGAGGGGTGGAAGATGACAATGTCGGGAGCAACCGCGATGGATGGTGATATGCCCATCAATCCGTCGGGCGGTGTGCTTTCCTCCAATCCGATAGGCGCGTCAGGCCTGCTGCGTTTTGCCGAGGCGGCCCTGCAGGTAAGAGGCATGGCCGGCGAACACCAGGTGGACGGCGCAAAGCTGGCAATGGGTCACGCCTATGGTGGCGGTTCGCAGTACTTCGCCATGTGGCTGGTGAGCAGCGACAAACCGTGAAGAGCTGCGCCCCGCCCGCAAGGCTCGCCACTGGGGGAAGCAACTGATGTCTGAACCCGCACTGCTGGTCGAACGCGATGGAGGCGTCGTTACCCTGACGCTCAATCGGCCCGAAGCCCGTAACGCCTTCAATCCCGAAATGCTCTGTGGTTTGGCTGACGCGTGGGACCTGGTAGACGGCGACGACAGCGTGCACGTGGCCATTCTCACCGGCGCGGGCGGTAATTTTTCTGCCGGCGCTGACCTCGACCAGCTCGTGGGTAAGCTCATGAAGGGCTTGCCCCCTGACAACGAGCACGAAGAACGTATTCAGCAGGACTACTCGATTATCTACAAGGGCTTTCTCAAGGAGTACCGCCTGGCCAAGCCGTTGTTGGCCGCTGTCGAAGGTTATTGCTACGCCGGCGGCATGGAGATGCTCATGTCAGCCGATATTCGAGTGGCGGGCGAGGGCGCGCGCATAGCGATTTCTGAAGTCTGCCGTGGCTTGTTTCCCATGGCTGGCACAACAGTGCGCTTGCCGAGACAGATTCCCTACACGGTAGCTATGGAGATGCTGCTCACCGGCGCGCCGCTGGACGCCGCCGAGGCGCTGAGGGTCGGCTTGCTGGGCCACGTGGTCAAAGATGGCGGGGCCCTGGCCAAGGCCAGGGAACTGGCCGACGCGATAGCGAAGAACGGACCGCTGGCTGTTCGGAACATCAAGGCTTCGGTGCTGGAGAGCTCGTGCCTGCCCGAGGAAAAGGCCTTCGTGCGGGAACTCGAACTCGGCATGGAGGTGATGTCCAGCGAAGACGCCCGCGAGGGTCCAAGGGCTTTTCTTGAAAAACGCCCAGCCCGCTTCAAGGGAAAGTGAATTGGCAGACGACACCGACAAGACCCACGCCTGGTGGCAGTCGTCGGCCGTACCGGCGGAAGGCACCTGGGCCGAGAAACGCAAGCTTGCGGCCAGCCTGCGACGCTTGATAGGGCTGGCGGTGCTTTCTGATCCGGAGCCGGGGGTGCTCGAAACGGCCGCCGGCGAGATGGACAAGATTTCGCAACAACTCGAGCAGCAGCCGCAACGCGGCAGCCTTGACGCTTTTGCCGAAACTTCCACGGCCGGAAACGTTCACGCGCTCTTTGACCGCAGCCCAGTTGTGGGTCTTTCCAACCCCCTGTCTCCTCCCATGAGGCTGGAGCTCGAAGGCGACACGGTGCGCGGTTTCGTCAAGTTTGGCTCGGCCTACGAAGGCCCGCCGGGACACGTTCACGGTGGGGTTGTAGCCGAGCTGTTCGATGAGCTGCTGGGCTTCGCGCAATCAATCACTGGCAGTCCGGGCATGACCGCGACTCTCTCCATCGACTACCTGCGACCTACACCGCTGCATGTGGACCTTAACTGTCGCGCCTCAGTTGCGCGGGTGGAGGGACGAAAGATCTATGCCGAGGGCGAGCTCTGCAAGGACGAGATCGTGCTGGCTCGGGGCAGGGGAATGTTCGTGTCGGTCGACCGTAAGCGAATGCAGAAGATGATGGAGCAGGCGGGGCTCCGCCGCGACGCTGAAACGGGCTGACTCGGCTGGGGGGCACAAGAGCTGCCGCGGGCGGTTATATAACTCAGGCTGGGCTATCCCCCGTTCCCCCGAAAGGGTGGAGGATACTGGCCGGAAGCCCAATTTATAAGGGTTTTAAGAACGTCTGGGCTTTGGCCCCCAACTTGCAATATCTTTTGTGTGCGCCTGTTAAAGGCGTACACCGGCAAGCAGAGATCGGACGACCCCCCTGAGCTCTGTTAGCCGTATTCGGTGTAACCGGCATTCGGGTTCTGCTTCTGGCAGGGCCCGGTGCCGGCGGCACCGAATGTTTTTTGCCATGGCGCCGCCGGTAGCAATCTGCTTCAGCCGAGAACGAAACCGGCCGCGACCCTGACCTTGCTGACCACTGCTTCCTGGTCGTGCAGTCCACCGGCCCAGCCCACCAGCGAAGCGAACCAGACCTGCTGCAGCACCAGCGCTTCGGCAGAGTGATCATTGCCGTTGTTTCCGGTCTCGGGTCCGTGCAGCGCGGTATCGGTCAGGGCGGCTATGCGCCCGTGAAAGGTTGCTACCTGTTCGGTCAGGTCAGGGTTGGCCGAGGCCACCGATTTGAGTATCGCCTGGGCCAGTCTCGGTCGCCGGCACATACCGCTGGTGGCCACGGCAAAAACCGACACCACACGATCTATAGGGTTGACCCCACGGGCCGGATTGCTGCTGAGGTAGCGTTCGAGAGTAGTCACTTCGGCCGCCAGGGCCGCGACCAGGAGGTCTTCCTTGCTGCGAAAATGCCTGTAGAGCGTACCCAGGGCCACACCGGCATCAGCAGCTACGTCGCGCAGCCGCACGGCTTCGAATCCCCCTTTCTCGGCCAGGGCAACGGCGGACTCTACAATTCGCTCTGCGCGCTCTTCCACGGCAGCAAATTGAAACACGTTACAGCGGTAAACACCAGACTTTACATAGGTCTGACCCGGCAGTAGCAGCGGTACGTGGGCGCAGCGGCAGCAGTTGAAATATGGTCTTCAGGCCTGCCGAGACAATGCGCCGTCGCCACCGTGGTAGTGGTGTTGCTTACGCTTTCGCCGGCAGGCGCAGCAGAGCTGCCTGCGCACCATGTTCCAGCAGGTGGGTTTACCAACCCGGGTTATGTGGACGGTGGCCGCCCCGCCTTTCTAACCGGGATGGGATTCCTGGCGGGAAGAGTGTTCAGGACGTTTCGCCCGCTTGGTCGTGCCGCCGTCTCGGTGGACGATAGCGCTGCCATGTTTAAGCGTTGGAAGGCGGATCAAAACGCCCCGACGGTAACCTGGATCGGCCATTCCAGCCTGTTGGTTCGCCAGGGCGGGGTGTACTTTCTTACCGACCCCATGTGGTCCGAATACGCCAGCCCCATAAAACTCGGCCCGCGCCGCCTCCAGCCTCCTGGAATGTTGCTGGCCGAACTTCCCGACATCGCTTTCGTCGTGATTTCGCACAATCACTACGATCATCTCGATCTGCCTACATTGAAAACTCTTTCCGAGCGGGGAAGCAGCTTCGTAGTGCCGCTGGGCAACGCGGCTCTCCTGGGCGATAAGGGCATCGGACCGGTGCTCGAACTGGACTGGTGGCAATCGGTCAAGATAGATGGCTTGGAGATCACCTGCATTCCGGCCCGGCACTGGAGCGGGCGCGGGCTGCGGGATCGCAACCGGGCTCTTTGGTCCGGCTGGGCTGTCAAGTCCGAAGACAGGCTGTTCTATTTTGCGGGTGACACTGCCCCTTCCGGCGCCTTCGATGAAATCCGCCGCCGACTCGGAAGACCGACCCTGGCCGCCCTGCCCGTGGGCGCCTACCTGCCGATAGAGATCATGTCGCTGTCGCACATGAACCCGGAGCAGGCTATAGATGCGGCGGTCAGCCTGGGCGCCTCGAAGACAGTAGCCGTCCACTTCGGTACTTTTGATCTTGCCGATGAAGCACTCGACGAGCCGCCCCGCCGCTTCAGGGCTGCTTCCACGCTGGCGGCGCGGGGGCCGGAGGTGGACTGGGTGATGAAAGTAGGCGAGACCCGTGGCTGGTAGGTGGAAAAGCAGAAATGTCTGAAGAGCAGGCCGACAGTAGCCGGGATCGTTTGTTCGCGGGGTGTTTTGGTTGCGGGCCGGAGAACGACAGCGGCCTGGGCCTGGCCTTCAAGCAGGACAACGATGGCGTGGTGTGTCGCACGGCTATCGACACGAACTTCGTGGGCTACGAGGACTTTGTCCACGGTGGAATTGTTTCGACCCTGCTCGACGAGGCCATGGGCTGGGCTGTATTCGAGGGACTGGGACGCTACGGGGTTACCAGTAAGCTCGCCGTAGAATTTCACCGCCCGGTAAAGGCGGCCATTGAACTGATCGTTTCGGCGCGCATCATTGAACAGGAAGGTACGACGGTGAGAACAGAGGCCGCCATCAAGGACAGCCGCGCCAGACTTCTTGCCAGCGGCAGTGCGGAGTGGTCGCTCGTAAGAACGGCCCGCTCCCGGACGAGCAGTTGACGACCACTGTCGAGACAGAGTCTGCTGGCCTTTACCTCCTGGTCGGCGAATCGGCCATCGTTGATCCCAGGGCCAGGAAGCTGGCCGTTGCCGCGCTCAACGGGGGCAATGTAGACACAGATCTCGCGATCCTGCGCTCCCCCGAAGCCACTGTTGCCCAGGCCGAAGCGGAGTTGTTGCAGGTCGGGATGTTCGGTGGAAACCGCTGCGCCTGGCTTCGGGGTTTTGATGCGAGCCTGGAAGGAGAAGTAGATGACCTGCTCGAGCTCGTAGAGCGCGGCGTTCCGGCGGGTGCTTGCTTGCTGGTCACCGCCAGGGTGGTTGATCGCCGCAGCAGGCTCTACAAGGCAGTCAAGGGACTCGATGGTTTCGAAGACCTGAGGATTGCCGTCGACAGGGGCGGTAACCTTGAAGAGGGCTCGGTACACGCACTGGTACGCGCGGAGTGCCGCCGTGCCGGCCTCGCGGAACCCTCGCGGGCGGTGCTCGCCCTGGTATCCGAGCGCGCGGGTAGTAACGAGGGCGTGTTGCTGGGCGAAGTTCAGAAGCTCTGCCTGGCGGTGGCCGAGGGCGGGGCGCTCGAGGTGGCCCAGGTGAGAGAGCTTATGTCCGATTACGCCCAGGCTGGCGTTTTCGGGCTGACCGATGCCCTGAGCAGGCGCGACGGCCCCGCGGCCCAGGCTGCGCTAGACGAGATGCTCGACCGGGGTCAGTTTCCCTTGATGATATGCGCGGCACTGGGAACCCACGTGGGCGCTCTGTACGAGGCTTCACGGCATCTGGGCCTGCTCAGCAGGCGTGATCTCGAGGGCAGCTCGGAGGGGTTTTCCCGCTCTGCCTGGAAGTCGCTGCCCGCAGAAGTGCGCGACGGCTTTTCGACGCCCTGGCGCGCGTTTCACCAGTTCCGGGCGGCGGCGGCTTTCGGTCCTGCTGCCCTGGCGGCCCTGCACAGCGGTGTGCTGGAACTGGACAGCGCCCTTAAATTGTCACCCCTGAGTGAGCGGATGCTCTTTGCCGGCTTCGTCTCCTCGGCCTGCAGCCGTTAGCCCCCCGGTCTTTCGTCCCGGGGAGGATGGAGAACTGGGCGAATTTTTTTTTGATAACTGGAGGCCCTGTGGTAGTTTGGCTTGAGGCCGTTGCCCTGGAACGGCCCTGATTGTAGGAGGTGTGGATGAATCCTTCCCGTTTCGGACTCTCGCGCCACCCGTTTGACCAACGGGGTGGAGCCGACAATGGGCCGCTGTCGGATGTGTGGGCCGCACTCCTTGCGGAGTTGAGAGCTGGCCTGCAGGCGCCACAGGGTATCACCCTGCTCATTGGCGAGTCGGGCACGGGCAAGAGCACTCTTGTCCGCTCTCTCGATGAGAAATTCGGTGACCTCGCCCGGGTGGTCTACGTTCCCGGGGCAGGCCCCGGCCTTCGGCACCTGCTGGGCGAAGCCCTGACGGGCCTCGGCGTGGAACTGCCGGGCAACAGCGAGGCTGACCTGGTCGAGGCGCTGCAACAACAGGCGCATAGCCTGGCCGACCGGCAGTGCGCCACCGTCATCATCATTGACGACGCCCAGGATCTACCAGCTAAGACATTGGAGAGGCTCGCCTCGCTGTTCGGCGACGATCCAGCTGATCACACGATGCTTCACGTCTTCCTCGTGGGCCGGCCTGAACTCCTTGATCGCATGAACGCGGCCTCGGATCGTAGTGTCCTAAAGCAGCTGGTGCAGGTTTGTCGAATGGATCCTCTCGACAGCGAGGAGTCGCTGGAATACATCCGTATGCGCGTTGAAGAAGTCGGCGGCTCGGTAGAGGGACTGTTTTCCGCCGAAGCCCTGAGCGGTATCGTTGAGCGTGCCGAAGGCATTCCTGGACGTATCGACGAACTTTGCTGTCGTGCGCTCGAGGAAATCGACGGCTCCGAGCCGGCCGGCTTGGAGCAGGTGCAAGCATCGGTCGAAGATAACAGAGGGCTTGAGCTGGAGCTCGAAGCAGAAATCATTGAGGAGCCGGCTGGTGGGGGCAGGGTAGTTGAGCCCGCGTTGCCTGCGGCGCACGTGTTGGGCGAGGATTTCGGTTTGGGGTCCGACACCGAAAGCGGGCGGCCGCCGAAGGCTTCTCGACGCAGGGCCAGCGGTGTATCCGAATCCACGGATGAAGATGTCGGAGTAGTCGCCAATCGCCGTCGCCTCGGTTTGTGGGCCGTGGGATTCTTTGCCGTGGTGGCAGGCCTGGCCGCAGCGCTGACCGGAAAAGGGCCGGGCGCGGATTCGATACGGATGGCCCTTGCGCCGGGCGGGCGCGATGCCCCTGAGGCCAGCGCTGACGGCAGTAAGGTTACGGCGGCTGGTTTGCAGGAAATGTCGAGGGTCGCAGTTGGTTCGCTGGGCAAGGTCGACCAGAGCATGGTGACCGCGGTGCCCGGACTGAAAGTAAAACGTAACAGGGCAGCCGAGCTTGGTGCGCGGCAGCGGCAGACCTTTGGCAAGCCGGTCAAGCCTGCAACGAGTGTGGCCAAGGCATCGCCCGGGGGCAGTGCAGCCGACAAGGCGGCCCTTGCGGTCGCCAGCATCGCGCCGGTAGCCGCAAGCCCGGCCAGGGAGCCTGCTCAAGTTGCGCCGGCCGTAGCGAAACCGGCCGCTGTGAAACTGGCCGCTGTGAAACCGGCCGCTGTGAAACCGGCCGCTGTGAAACCGGCCGCTGTGAAACCACCAGCGCCTGCTGCTCCGCTTGCTGTCGCTACAGCCTCGCTTGGCGGGGCCAAAGCCAAGCCTCGGGTCGCGGCCGTTAGATTGCCTCCAGCAGCTTTGCCGGTGGTGGCGCCACCGCCGGCGCTGGTCACGCAGCCGGTAGTGAAAAGACATATCGCGCAACAAGCGCTCAAGCCTGTTCCTGTAAGCAGGGCTCCCGTCGCAGCGGTTCCGGGGCCCGTGGCTATGATTCCGACCAGTTACTACGGCTTGCAATTGGGGGCGTTCTCTTCGGCGGCCAACGCCCAGGCGCTTCGCGGCAGGGCTGCCCGCGTGACCGGCGATGTTCACCTCGTCGAAGTCAGTCGCGACGGCGCAATTCTCTACCGAGTGGTCGCGGGGCGTTACCAGACAGAGGCGGCAGCGGGGCGGGCTAAAACAGCGCTCGCGGCAGCGGGGCTTGGTTCATTCGTCAAGCGTTTCGGCTCGAGCATTAACTGAGCCGTCGGAGGCCTGATCTGGCCATAATGCACGTCCGTGGTGCTGGGGTGGCAGGAATGCACTGCCGGTAATACAGGCCTCAGCGAGTCCGAGTCCGAAACAGCTGCTTTGTACTCCGCTTTGTCGACCAGGGCTAACCCCCTTAAATACAGACTGTTTTTGCTGTTCGGGCGGCGCGTACGGTGGCTCTGTGTCGCTGTCGGCGGTATCGCCGTGAATTCGTGTGCTGGCACTCCTCTTGCCTATAGAAAGCGCTGCCCGACCGGGCGGACTTTGCCTCAGGGAGCCCAGATGATCATCGACAACGAATCCTTTACCCAGATCGCTCTGCATGTCAGGAGGGCCTCGGACAGCCTTTTGACCGCCGCGAGAAATCTAGCCGATTTCAGTACCGATGAAAGCCACGAGGAAGAAGCCAGCGGGCTTAACTCCACCGTGGAATCGCTGGTGTCCATGAACGAGGAGTTCATTGTCCTCGAGCAGCTCTTGCGTGCCCTGTGGGACGCAAACCGTCAAGAGCAAGAACTCATCAGCTGAAAGGATAGTCTTGTAGCCTTTAACGGCGGCTTTTACTGTAATTTTTATTCGAGTTCTCGCGGCTTCACTGGCCGCTGGCGGCGGCTGAGTGTAGACTGTGCCCACCGAGGTGGTCTTCCCTGACCTCCCGCGGGCCGCCAGGTGGAATACTTTATCTCGTCCGAGTTCTTTGTGGGCCAGGCAGCCTGGCTGCTCCTGGCCGTAACCGCCACGTCCATCGCCGTGCTGGCCTGGGGTGCAGACCGACTGGTAGACGGGGCGTCGGGACTCGCGGCCGGCTTCGGGGTACCGAAGGTGGTTGTTGCCGCGACCGTGGTCTCGCTGGGAACTACCAGTCCTGAGTGTGCCGTGTCGGTTATTGCCGCCTGGTCGGGCGAACCGGGACTGGCCCTTGGTAACGCCATCGGTTCGGTGGTGACTGACACCGGTTTGATATTCGGGCTTGGGTGCCTCCTGGCAACGCTGCCGGCTGACCGGAAACTTCTCAACAGGCAAGGCTGGTTCCAGGCCGGATCGGCCCTTGTCCTGGCGCTGCTTTGCTACGGGTCGTTGATTGCGTCGGGGCGATCAGCGGTCTTGGGCAGGGATGCAGGCCTGTTGCTTATCGCTCTGCTCGTTGCCTACCTGTACTTGTCGGTGAGCTGGAGTCGGCGTGACCGGGGATCCGTTGACATGGCTGGCGACTTGTTAACGGGCGAATCGATTCTGGGTGATGCGGCAGCGCCCGTCGGCAAGCTGCTGGCCACGCTCCTCTTGGGCCTGTTGGTGGTCGTTTTCTGCAGCCAGGTGCTCGTTCTCGCGGTTTCGGAGTTGGCCGTACAGGCCGGCGTCTCTAAACTGGTCATTGCCGGTACGCTGGTCGCACTCGGGACTTCGCTGCCGGAACTTGTCGTGGGGCTGAGTGCGGTACGCAAGGGGCACCCCGAAATCCTCGTGGGAACCGTCATCGGTGCCGACGTTCTCAACGTCCTGTTCGTTGTTGGAGCATCAGCCCTCGCGGCTCCCCTGCCACTGCTCGAAACAGGCGCTGAACTTCCGGCCTTGCTGTTCTACCTGCACCTTCCAGTCATGCTGCTTATGCTGGGTTGGTTCAGGTTCTGCGTTGGCAGGGCGGGTCAAAGCGGCGTTTTCAGCCGCTGGATGGGTGGCCCGCTGATAGCCGCGTGGGTAATCTACGTAGCCGTACAGGCCTGGCTGGGCGCGGCGGTCTGAGAGCTCAACTGACGCGGGTAACCAATCCGCCGGCCAGGTCGGCGAGGCGCTGGCTGAAAATCGATTCGGGTAACCCGCCTATTGTCTCGAGCGCGGACTCTACGTGTCCAGCGGCCAGCGTGCGTACACGCGAGATCACGTCGCCGCTGCGTATGGCCGATAGCGCGGCTTCAACTTCCGCGTTCGAAGCGTTGTCGTTTGTGAATGCGTGGTGCACGGCCTTGTCGTCGAGGGCCCAGACCGTGGGCAGGGATGGGTTGCCGTCGCGAAGGTCGGTACCCAGCATTTTGCCGGTCTTCTCGGTGTCGCCTTCGACGTCAAGGATGTCATCAACCATCTGGAAAGCGAGGCCTATGTCTTTTCCGCAGGCCCCCATTCTCTCAATTTCTTCTTCGTTCTGCCCGGCGAGAAAAGACGCTATTCGCGTCCCCGCGCGAAACAATGACGCCGTCTTGCGATCAATTATTTCGAGGTAGTGGTCGACCGTCACCGCGTCGTTGCGACGATAGCGAGCCTGCATGATTTCGCCTTCGGTCAGCTGTACGCAGGCGCCGGCAGCCCAGGCGACGATTCGTTCTTCAAAACGGCCGCAAACATCGAAGGCCCTGCAGAACAGAAAATCTCCCGCCACCAGGGTGTCGGCCAGTCCGTAGCGCAGGTAGGCGGCTTCTTTGCCGCGGCGAGTGGAGTTGGCGTCGATGATGTCGTCGTGAAGCAGGGTGGCCGTGTGTATGAGCTCCAGTGCTACTGAGAGGTCGATCACGTCGGTGGCGTCGGTGCCCCCGCAGGCCCGGAAGGCGAGTAAAGCGACCGCCGGTCGTACTCGTTTGCCGCCGGCGTTGATGAGATAATCCGAAACCTCGGAAAGGCGCGGCTCCTGTGATCCGATCACCTCGGCTATACGGTTTTCGACGCGCTCGAGATCTTCGCGCAAGAGGCGATTCTGTTCGATGGGGCTGTGCTGGGTAACTGACACCGGTCGATTCTGGTCGTCTTCCGCAAAGGCGTGAGCATCCTCGGCAGCGCAGGATTCCTTCATATACGGAAGCATGTCAAGACAGCCACTTTACTGTTTCTTGTTACTGTGGCAGCTTCGGCGACAGCTCGGGAGGGCGACTGTTGTTATGGCTACCAAGATAACCGACGAGTGCATCAACTGTGGGGCTTGCGAGCCTGAGTGTCCCAACACTGCGATCTACGAAGGCGGAATCGAGTGGGAAGACAAGGGCGAAATGAAGGCCGCCATAGACGAAGACGTTTATTACATCGTCCCCGCCAAGTGTACTGAGTGCGTTGGCTTTTTTGACCAGGAGCAGTGCGCCGCGGTATGCCCTGTAGACTGCTGCATACCCGACCCGGACATCCCGGAGACCGAGGAAGCACTGCTCGAGAGGGTCAAGGTATTGCATCCGGACGCGGACATTCCGGACCCACCACCTTCTCGCTTCAGGACCTGACCACAGGCATGGCTCGGCCCGGAGATACTGCGAGAAGTTCGACCTGGTCTCGGCTCTTGATTGCGCTGTTGTTGTCGGGGCTTTTCCTTTACCTGGCGTTGCGCGGAGAGGACTGGCAGCGCGTTGGCCAGACCCTGCTGGAGGCCGACTACCGCTGGGTTCTTCCAATGGCAGGCATGGGCGTGTTCTCCCTTTTTGTTCGCACACAACGCTGGCGACTGCTCCTGAACATTTCTTCGGGCCGCCAGTTGCCGCTTGCCCCGTTGTTCTCGGCTTCTGCCGTGGGCTTCATGTCCAACATGCTACTGCCTTTTCGCGTCGGCGAGGTGATACGTCCGTGGCTTGCTTCGCGCAACACCGGGGTTCCAATGAGCCTGGCCGTCGCCACGGTGGTACTCGAACGGGTGCTCGACCTCATTGCCCTGTTGGGCTTTGCGTTGTTGCTGTTGGTCCAGCTCGACCTGCCCGCCGAGGTCGAGCTGTGGATACGCGGAGCCGGTGTCGTGGCTCTTACCGCGGTTGTGATTTTGATCGTTGTGAGATTCAACCGCGAGCGCATGCTGCCCCTTCTCGATCGAATCTGGGGCGTGTTGCCGGCGCGAATTTCGCAACCGCTCGTAAAACTGGAGCACCAGTTTATCGATGCGCTGGTGGCGGTAGGCGATCTTCGCACACTCCTCCTGCTGCTGGCCTGGTCGTTTTACGTGTGGGGGGCTATCGCCGCTTCGTTTGCCCTGGGGTTTCCGGCCTTCGACCTTGAGCTTCCGTACGTACAGGGCGGCATCGGCGTGACGACGCTGGTAGCCCTTGCAGTCGCGGTTCCGTCGGCGCCGGGCTTCTGGGGGACCTTCGAGTACGGCAGCCGCCTGGCCCTTGAAAGCGTCTACGGCACTCCCGCGGTTCTCGCGGTGGGCTACGCTTTCTTCACGCATTTCGTGCAGTTTTCGACTCAAGTCGTGTTAGGGCTTGTGTACCTGGTGAAAGAAGGGCTAAGCTTTGGCGAGCTGGGTCGGTTGGGTAAAACCAGTGCCCCCGGGCAAACAGGCGATGTACCTTCTCAATGATCGTAAACTGCTGCTCTGCGTAGGCGGCGGCATAGCCGCCTACAAGTGCGCCGAGCTCGTTCGCCTTCTAACGGGCGCCGGGGCCACGGTGCAGGTCGCAATGACCGGCGCAGCCGCCCGTTTCGTGTCGCCGCTGACCCTGCAGACGCTTTCGGGCAACCCGGTTGCCACCGACCTTCTTGACGCTTCGCAAGACGCCACTGTTGGCCACATCCGCCTGGCAGACGAAGCAGACGCGGTGCTGGTGGCCCCCGCGACGGCGGATCTGCTCGCCCGGTTAGCCCTCGGCATTAGCAACGACGTGGTGACGGCGGCCGTGCTGGCGACCCGGGCTCCAGTGGTCATCGCACCGTCGATGAATGTAAACATGTATTCGCACCCGGCGGTGCGGGCCAACATCAAAACCCTCGAAGGATATGGCTACTCTGTGCTGGAACCAGACAGTGGCGAGCTCGCTTGCGGTTGGGAGGGTCAGGGCAGGTTGCCCGACCCCGAGGACCTCGCCGACGGCCTGGCGGCTTGTTTCGTCGAGCGCGACCTAGAGGACATGTCGGTTCTCGTTTCTGCCGGTCCCAGCCGGGAAGCTCTCGACCCGGTGCGCTACATCAGCAACCGATCGAGTGGACGCATGGGCTACGCATTGGCGGCCGCTGCTGGAAGGCGAGGAGCCGCGGTGACGCTGGTCAGCGGCCCCTGCAGCCTTCCTTCTCCGAGGGATTGCTCGCTTGTTGATGTAGAGACCGCCGAAGATTTTCGCGAGGAGATGCTCGACCGGGCGGTTGACGCGGACGTGGTGATAATGGTCGCCGCCGTAGCGGATTACGCGCCCGGCACCGTAGCGAAGAACAAGATCAAGAAGGGGGATGCGCAGATGCGCGTTGACCTTGTCAAAACCCCCGACGTTCTTTCGCTGCTCGGTGAGCGTGCGCGACGCCCGAATTCGGTACTGGTTGGGTTTGCTGCCGAGACCGAAAACCTGGCTGCCAATGCCCTGGCCAAGCTGCAAAGGAAGAAGTTGGACCTCGTGGTCGCCAACGACGTGTCGGAAAAAGACGGCGGCTTCGATTCAACGGAGAACGCCGCGCTTATTATCGACCGTGACGGAAAGGACGAGAGCACCGGTTCCATGAGCAAGGATGAGCTCGCCGATCGTATCCTCGACCGAGTCGTGGCCTTGCGGCAGCCGGCCGCAGCCTCCCGCGCTGGTGCGTAGAAGAAAGCGAGGCTAGTCCATTTCGACAGGAATGCGGGGCGCGCGATTGAGCAACCGCTGCATGATTCGTTCTTCTGTCTCCCGGTCGAGGCTTCGGCCGCGGCGCAGTTTCCTGAGCTGCCGCCTCAAGCGGATACTTTGCTTGAGCATCTCGCTGCCCGTTGCGTCCAGCTCCTGGGTGAACGAACGTTTTTTGTGAACCAGCAGGTCCATGACGGCGTGAACGCAGGCGTGGTTGTAGCGATCCACGGTCGTACGGGGCAGCGAGTATCGCGAACTGCGGTTGACCGTGTTGACCAGCAACTGCCACTGCTCGAGTTTGCTGATGCCCATGAGCGAGTCGAAGATTTTCTTGTTGGCCTTGAAAGAAAGCAGGGTGTGTTCGATCGTCTGCTCTACCAGCTCGTCGCAGTCCTCGTAAGTAAACCCGAGCACCTGCCTGGCGCGGCGCCAGTAACGGATTTGTTGCAACCCGTCCATGCGCGCTTCCCAGTAGGCGTGCCCCGATGTGCGGGCACGAAAGCTGATCAGGGTGTGGATGGGGACGAAGTGATTGTGCGACAGGATATCGGCCGCCAGGTGGGTCATGTAACCCCACGCGAAGGCTTTTTGTCCGTCTCCGCGAGCCTGGCGCACCAGTTCCCAGGCGACGGACCAGCCGTGGCAGTGGGTAGCCAGTGACTTCGTGTACGCCTTTGCTTGTACGATGTCGGCCCCGATACAACCGTAGAGGTAACGGTTCTCGTTCGCCCCGATGATGGCTTGTAGGGCAGGGGGCAGGCTGGTAATATTCGCCAGCACCTGCGAGCCATGAACAATGTGGGTTATGGGGCCCCAGGCGAGCGCGCTGTCGGGTAGACCCAGTATGGCCAGGAGCACGGCGACGATGGTGAACAAGGCAAGCATAGTGGGGGCCCGGCAACTGGCCAGCGATTATTTAAGTCGGGAGCTTGAGTTGGGTCTTGAGTTTCTCCCTGTCTTGCGGTCAAAGCCAGCGCTTGTTCCCGCCCAGGCGTGTGCGGCGGATGCAACTGACCCGAGACCCCGGCTCGAGGGCGCGCCCGACAAGGACCGCCTGCTGCTGGAGCCCGAGGTCAGCGCTGCGAGTTCCTTGCTGGAGCTGGGAACTGTCCTGGGTGACTGCCAGCGGTGCAAGTTGGCCGGTGAGCGGCGCAGTATCGTCTTCGGCGTCGGCAACAGCGATGCCCGCTTGATGTTCGTTGGCGAAGCCCCTGGCGAGGACGAGGACCTCCAGGGCCTGCCCTTCGTGGGCAAAGCAGGGCAGCTGCTCGACAAGATCCTCAGCGCAGGGATGGGCCTCAGTCGTGAGGAGGTCTACATTGCCAACGTCGTAAAGTGTCGGCCTCCAGGAAATCGCAATCCGCAACCCGACGAAATAGTTGCCTGCGAGCCGTTTCTCTTGAAGCAGGTCGAACTCGTAAACCCCGAGGTCATAGTGACCCTCGGTGCCTTTGCGACCCAGGTTATGCTGCGAAACCGGGTGGCGATATCAAAACAGAGAGGGCGTTGGCAGGACTACCACGGTGTGGCGCTGATGCCGACTTTTCACCCCGCTTACCTGCTGCGATCGCCGTCTGAAAAGAGAGTTGTGTGGGGTGACATCAAGTTGGTGATGGCTCGCCTTGGCCTGGAGCAACGCTGATGGCCGAGCTGCGAATGAGAGCGGCGCTGATAGGCATTGTCGCGTTACTCTTCGTGTTGCTCGCGCCAGCGTCTAACTGGGCCTCGGGAAGGGTGGTCTACCGTGCGGTGGTAGACGGACCCATCAGTCCTGCGGTGGCGGACTTTATAAAATCCTCGATCGAGCAGGCACACGATGCCGATGCCGCGCTGCTCATCATCCAGCTCGACACTCCGGGTGGCCTGCTCAATTCTACCAAGACCATTGCCAAGGACCTCCTCGCGTCACCGGTGCCGGTGGCTGTATGGGTGGCGCCCGGAGGTGCCGGGGCGATTTCGGCTGGCGTCTTCATAACCCTCGCTGCCCACGTGGCCGTGATGGCTCCAGGCACGACGATTGGCGCGGCCCACCCGGTGTCGGGACAGGGCGGCGACATTAAAGGCGACATGCGCGAGAAGGTAGAGAACTACGCCGTGTCGTTTGTTGAATCGATAGCGAACCGGCGCGGTCGTAACGTAGAGTGGGCCGAGAAAGCGGTGCGCGAGAGCGTCGCTATTACCGAGGTGGAGGCCGTCGAACTGGGCGTAGTGGACTTTGCGGCCGGCGATATTGCCGAGCTGCTTCAGAAAGCGTCGGGCATGGAGATCGAACTCGCTGGCAAAATGGTCACGCTCGACCTGGCCTCTTTGGCCGACCTCCCCGGCGGGCCGGCGGTGCACGAGATCGAGATGACGCTGAGGCAGAAAGTGCTCAGTATCATCACCGATCCCAACATCGCTTACCTTCTCATGATGGCCGGCATGCTGGGTTTGTACATGGAGTTTTCTAACCCAGGTACCATCTTTCCCGGCGTGGCCGGTGCCATATGCCTGTTGCTGGCGTTGCTTGCGTCGCAGGTGCTGCCTATTAACTCCACCGGCGTGTTACTGCTGGTACTGGGAATGGCTTTCCTCCTCGGGGAGTTGGTAATGCCGAGTTTTGGCGTGCTTGGTTTCGGCGGCATAATCGCGCTGACGCTTGGTTCGCTGTTTCTTTACACACCGGAGTCGAACCTGGCGGTAGACACGGGGCTTATCCTGGGAATGATGCTCACATTTACCGCGGCCCTGCTTGTGGTCGTTGTGCTGCTTGTCAAAGACAAGCGCAGGCCGTCAACGACGGGAGCCGAGGGTTTGGTCGGAGAGATTGGCGTTGCCTCTGGTGATCTTCGCGAAGTTGGCACGGTGCGCGTGCACGGTGAACTCTGGCGGGCCAGGTGCGGACAGGAACTTGAGAGTGGGACGAGAGTCCGGGTCGTGTCGATCGATGGACTTGAGCTGACCGTTGTAGTTGATGAAAGCGGGTCGCAGTAAGCCCGTAAGAGGAGAACAAT
The DNA here is from genome assembly GCA_012960245.1 of Candidatus Binatota bacterium. NCBI lineage: Bacteria > Candidatus Binatota > Candidatus Binatota bacterium. The sequence continues at coordinate 81,884 of DUBO01000060.1, forward strand.
ATGTTTAGTATTTATGCGGCAGCCGCGGTCCTTGCGGCCCTGGCCAGTGGGTTCAAGGTAATGAAAGAATACGAGCGAGCGGTAGTGCTCAGGCTCGGCCGGCTGGTGGGCTACCGTGGCCCGGGGATCACCTACGTCATTCCCCTGATTGAGCGCATGGCGAGGGTCGACATGAGAACCATCACCATGGACGTACCGACCCAGGACGTCATTACCCGCGACAACGTGTCGGTCAAGGTAAACGCGGTCATGTACCTCCGGGTTATCGATCCCAACAAGGCCACCATGGAAGTAGAGGACTACCTCTACGCCACTTCCCAGCTGGCACAGACTACGCTGCGCAGTGTTTGCGGGACTGCAGAACTCGACGAGTTACTGGCCGAGAGGGACCGCGTCAATCACCAGATACAGGAGATACTCGACGTGCAGACCGACCCCTGGGGCATCAAGGTCGTAAGCGTGGAGGTTAAGCACATCGACCTGCCCCAGGATATGCAGCGGGCCATGGCCAAGCAGGCCGAGGCTGAGCGTGAGCGCCGGGCAAAGGTGATCAACGCCGAAGGAGAGTTCCAGGCTTCGGGACGTCTCGCCGAGGCCGCCTCGGTTATTGGGAAAGAACCAGTAGCCATTCAGTTGCGCTTTCTGCAGACGCTTTCGGAGCTCGCTTCTGAGAATAATTCGACAGTTATTCTTCCGGTACCCGTGGACCTGCTGGCTTCGTTGATGCCTTCAAAGAAGGAAACGACACCGGGCTGACCGGGCTTTGAAAGCAGCGCAACAACAGGGCGGGTGCTCAAGCCCGTTGTTTGACTACGAGCTCCCGGAAGAACTCGTAGCCCAGTATCCACCTGCCCGACGCAGTGATTCGCGACTGATGGTCGTCGATCGGCGCTCGGGCCGGATAAGCGATGCCGTGTTCAACGAGCTCGGGGATATACTGCGGCCGGGCGATACCCTGGTGCTCAATGATTCGCGGGTTTTTCCGGCTCGCCTGCTGACCCGCAGGGTCACCGGCGGTCGCGTTGAACTGCTTCTGCTTGAGCTGCCGCGCTCGGGACGCGCGCGCTCCATGTACAAGGCTTCGCGCCCCTTACGCGAAGGGCAGCAGCTGCTGCTCGAGAACGGAGGCAGCGTCAGCGTGCTGGGGCCGGTGCAATCCGGGCGCTGTGTCGTTAATTTTGGAGACGGCGACGCTGGCAGCATCATCGAGGCAAACGGGCAGGTACCGCTTCCTCCGTATATAAAGCGCCCAGCGGTGGCCGATGACAAGGAAAGGTATCAGACTGTTTACGCCCACAGGCAGGGCTCGGTCGCGGCACCGACGGCGGGCCTTCACTTCAGTAGCAGAATGCTCGCAGAGCTTGGCGACCGGGGAGTCGGCCGTTGCTCGCTGACCCTGCACGTGGGGCCTGCCACCTTCCTGCCCCTGCGCAACGATCTCGGGGATCCCGTTGCGCCGGAAGAAGAATGGTACGAGGTAGGAGACGACGCGGTGTCGGCGGTGCGTCGCTGTCGCAGCGATGGCGGCCGGGTGGTTGCGGTAGGTACCACCAGCGTTCGCACAATGGAGACGGTGGCTGACGGAGAGCGTGGGCTGCTCCGAGGCTCGGGTACCACGGGTTTGTTCATTTCGCCGGGCTACCAGTTCGAGGTAGTAGACGTGCTCCTCACCAATTTTCATCTGCCGGGCACAAGCCTTCTCCAGCTGGTAGCGGCTTTCGCCGGGCGCGAACTGGCTGCCCACGCGTACAACGAGGCAGTCAAACGTCGCTACCGTTTCTACAGCTATGGCGACGCCATGCTTGTACTGTAAATACCTTGATTGATTTTGAAGTCAGCACGGCCAGCGATTGCGCGGGCCGCTCGGGAACTCTGAAGACGGAGCACGGCGATGTGCCCACACCCCTGTTCATGCCGGTGGGCACGGCGGGGACCGTCAAGGGTTTGACGCCAGACCAATTGAGCTCGGCCGGGGTCAGGATGCTGTTGGCTAACACTTACCACCTGCACCTCCGGCCGGGCGTGGGTTGTATCGAGTCCCTCGGGGGGCTGCATCGTTTCATGGCCTGGGACGGACCTGTACTGACCGACAGCGGAGGATACCAGGTGTTCAGCCTGGGAAAGAACGTCAAGGTCGACGAAGCGGGCGCGGTGTTTCGTTCTCACATAGATGGCTCCAAGGTTCACTTTACGCCCGAGTCGGTGGCCCGTACTCAACGAGCCCTGGGCGTAGACGTGGCCATGGTCTTCGACGTCGTGACCGGCAACGGCTCTGACAGGCGCGCGGCAGAGTCTGCAGCCGGCTTGACCCTCAGGTGGGCGGCGCGGAGCAAGGAGCTGCCGATAGACGAACAGCCGGGCGCCTCTTTCGGCATAATGCAGGGAGGACTTTTCGAGGATCTCCGCCGGCAAAATTCCGAAGGGTTGCTGGAACTCGATTTTCCCGGCTATGCGGTCGGAGGTCTGTCGGTGGGCGAGGAACGAGAAAAAACCATGCACATGGCTGAGTACAGCGTAGGCTTGCTTCCCGCCGACAAGCCGCGCTACATGATGGGCATGGGTACTCCGGAGGACCTGGTCGCCTTGTGTGGCATGGGTTACGACATGTTTGATTGCGTTCTTCCCACTCGCAACGCACGGAATTGCACGCTGTTTACCTCCCGGGGGATCGTAGCGATACGAAATTCTCGCTACGCAAACGACCCTGATCCCGTGGATCCTCGTTGTTCGTGCTACACTTGCAGTAACTTTTCCGCGGCTTACCTCAACCACCTGGCAAAGAGGCATGAAATGCTGGGCGCTACACTGGCCAGTCTGCATAACGTTGCGTTCTACCAGGATCTGGTAGAGGAGATCAGGGGAGCACTGGTGGCGGGAACATACGGAAAATTCGCCGACAACTTCTTCGCGCGATACCGAGGGGAAAAATAGAAAATGGACGAGCTTATGTTTGAAGGGGTGCTGCTGGCCCAGGCTGGTGGACAGCCAGGAGGAGTGCAGGCTTTTCTGCCGCTCATTCTCATTCTTGCGGTTTTTTATTTCCTCCTGGTGAGGCCGCAGCAGAAACGCGCCAAAGAACATAAGGCCATGGTCGATAACCTCAAGCGTGGCGACCAGGTGATTACCTCCGGGGGGCTCTATGGCCGCCTGGTCGAGGTCAGCGAGGACGTGGTCACTCTCGAAGTGGCTTCTAACGTGAAGGTCAAGTTCCAGCGCAGCCAGATCGGCGAGCTGGCCAGGGACGACAAGAAGGAGGGGAAGGGGTGAATCGCGGACTTGCCTGGCGCAGCGGCGCTGTTTTTTCATCGTTGGCACTGGCTCTGTTTTTTCTGTTTCCGGGCATGGTCGGCGAGCTGCCGTCGTGGTGGCCCGGTGCGTTTCCTTCCGAGTCCATACGCCTGGGTCTGGACCTTCAGGGGGGCATTCACCTGGTACTCGAGGTGGATTCCGATAAGGCCGTCGCCAACCAGGTGGACTTTCTCTCGCAGCAGCTCAAGCGTGAGCTTCGAGACGAGGAGATAGCGACCAGGGACTGGACAGTGGACGGTGACACGGGCTTTTCGTTCGACCTCGTGAGTCGATCCAAGCGCGACAGAGTAGACAGCGTCATTGCCGACCGTTACGGCAACGTGGAAGCTGCTGCCACCAACGACGGCCGACGTCTCTCCTACCGTTTCATCCAGCCGGAAGTCGACAACATCAAGCAGCTGGCTGTCGACCAGGCGCTGGAGACCATCAGGAACCGGGTGGATGAATTCGGCGTTAACGAGCCGACCATTCAGAGAACCGGTAAGGATGGCATACTCATCCAACTGCCGGGTGTCCAGGACCCCGAGAGGGCCAAGACCCTGATCGGACGTACGGCCCAGCTCGAGTTCCTGCTCGTTGCCGACCAACCCGGCAAAGCTGGAGAGAAGATTCTTTCGGGCTTTGAAGTCGACCCGCTTACGGGTGGGCGCTACGACGTGCAGTATAACCTGGAGCCCGAGGTTATTATGACCGGCGAGGTCATCTCGGACGCTCGCCACAGGCCCGGCCAACTGGGCGATAGCCCCTACGTGCTGATCACCCTCAATGGGCACGGCGCGAGCATTTTTGAGAGGGTCACCCGCGAGAGCGTGGGCCGGCAGTTGGCGATTGTTCTCGACGGCAAGGTGCAGAGCGCGCCGGTGATCCGCGAGCGCATAGGAGGCGGGGTCGCGTCTATAACGGGAAACTTCACGCTCGACGAAGCCCGCGACCTGGCCATAGTCTTGCGCGCCGGTGCGCTGCCCGCACCGGTTACGATCGCTGAAGAACGTACTGTTGGTCCATCCCTGGGCCGCGACTCGATTGTCAACGGCACGCGCTCGTTCATGCTTGGTGGCGTCATGGTGATCCTCTTCATGATGGTTTACTATCGCTTTTCGGGCTTCCTGGCCGATCTTTCATTGGTGCTGAACGTGCTTATTCTTCTTGGGGTCCTCGCAGGCTTCGAGGCCACTCTCACCTTGCCCGGTATCGCGGGAATCGTTCTGACCCTGGGCATGGCGGTTGACGCCAACGTCTTGATAAACGAGAGGGTTCGCGAAGAGCTGCGCCAGGGGCAACCCCCGCGTGCGGCCCTCGACGCGGGTTACAGCAGGGCCCTGCCAGCCATTCTCGACTCCAACCTTACAACCTTCCTGGCAGGCTTGATCCTGTTTCAGTTCGGCTCGGGGCCGATTAAAGGATTCGCCCTTACCCTGTGTGTCGGCATCGGCAGCACTATCTTTTCGGCTGTCTTTGCCAGCCGCGTGTTTCACGATTTGACGATTGTGCGTTCAAACAACCGTTCGTTGAGTATTTAATCCGGCCCTCAAGCGGGAGACGTCATGTTAGAGATCGTAAAGCCTGGGATTAACATCAACTTCATCAAGCTGAGACGTATTGCGTTCACGTTCTCAGCTCTGGTCATCGGGGTTGGCCTGCTGTCGTTATTGATGAAGGGTGGGCTGAACTACGGCATCGATTTTACTGGCGGGCTGATGGTGCACGTGGGTTTCGAGGACGAAATATCTATTGGCCAGGTGCGCAGTGCCGTTGACGACGTGGGCCTGGGCGATATCTCGGTTCAGGAGTTCGGTGCCCAGGGGCACGAGTACCTGCTGCGAGTACCGTCCGGGGATTCCAGTGTCGGTGGAGGGCGCGCTGCTACGATCAAGGAAGCACTGCGCGATTCCCTACCAGGATCCGGTTTCGAAGAACTCCGCACCGAGATCGTGGGCCCTCGAGTAGGTAAGGAACTCCGCCGTCGGGGCATCCTGTCGGTCTTGTTTGCGACATTGATGATGGGCGCCTACATCGCGTTACGTTTCCAACTCCGCTTTGGTGTTGGGGCCGGTATCGCTCTTCTACACGACGTGGTGGTAACCATCGGGGCACTTTCGCTCGCCAACGTTGAAATCGACCTGAGTGTCGTCGCGGGCCTGCTGACGGTGGTGGGGTATTCGGTCAATGACACGGTAGTGGTGTCCGATAGAATCAGGGAAAACATGAAGAAGTTCTCCCGCGATGACATGGGTTTGCTGATAAACACGAGCATCAACGAAACCCTTTCCCGCACCGTTTTGACCACTGGCACATCGCTGCTGGTGTTGTTCGCACTGTTTTTCGTGGGCGGTGGAGTGATCCACGGCTTTGCCTACACCCTGATAATCGGCCTTTCTGTCGGAACTTACTCTTCTGTTTTTATTGCCAGCCCGGTCGTGGAATACATGAAGGGCGGAGCGCGTTGACCCCGGCTTTGGTAATGTGACGTATGGTTGATCTCCAACAGCAGGATATGGGCGTTCAGGAGCCCCACCGCAGCAGGTTGTATTCTGACTTTTCGGGCATGTACGACCGGGTTTTTACTCGGGTTTTTGCTTCACGTATTGAAACCGTCGTGTCTGGCCTGGGCATTGAACCCGGTGCTCGCGTACTAGAGGTCGGGGTCGGGACCGGCTTGTCCCTCGACTCTTACCCGGAGCACTGCCATGTCACGGGAATCGACGTGTCGGAAGACATGCTCGAGCGGGCTCGCAAGAAGTTGGACCCCGAAGCCCACGCGCACATAAAGCTCGAGTGCATGGACGCGATGGACCTACCCTTCGAAGACGGGTCTTTTGATTACGTGACCGCTTTCCACGTTGTAACCGTCGTGCCGGATCCTAGGCGGCTCGTCCAGGAGATGGCCCGCATCTGCAAGGCAGATGGCGACGTGGTCATCATCAACCATTTCAGCAGTCAACGTCGGGCGGTAAGAGCGGTCGTCAACATGGTAGACCCGCTCACCCGGCGACTGGGTTGGAGTACTCGCCTGGCGCTCGATGAAGTACTCGGTAAGCGTAGTCTCAGGCTCAAGAACCGTTACAAGACCTCCCCCTGGTCCTTGTTTACGGTCGTCGAAGCCCGCAAGGAAGTAGACTTTCTGCCGGGCAGTTGAAGGCCGTCAGCGGCTTTCAGTGCCTGGTTTTCTCACCGTCTACTGGTAGTACACCGCTGCGCATCAAGCGGTGGGTGTAACGTTCGTTACTATCCTCGGCCCAAGCCTTGTACAGGCGCATCCGCGATTCGGTGTCATTGAAGAGGGCTGAATCGGCTATGTGGGACAGGACCCTGACGTAGGAGTCGAAATGTTCGCTCAGTTCCAGGTAAACGGGCGCGATCTCGCCTTCTCCGCAACCGATTTCGCGGTCGAGGCTTCCCAGGTCGAGGTAGGCTCTACTTCCTATATCAAAAAAATACTCGGTCGTCGGCAAGCGGGACTCGAGGTGGTCGAGGAAGATGCCCGAAAGAAAGAGTGAGCTATCGGCCAGGCTTTTGAGCTGTACGTAGCGTGTGACCGGGGTTTCGTTGCTCGCTCTCAGGAGTTCTACGCCGAAGACTTTTTCAAGTTCACCGGGAGTCGTGCGCACGAATCGCTGCAGCACCGTAACCAGGTAATATCCGGTTTCTCGCGGAGAGCTGACTGCTTCGCTCGTCATGGCCTCGACCACGAGATCGTGAAAGACCTCTCCAGTCAGTTGGCTTACCAGGGTGCTGTCTTTGTCTGCCATGCGAGCTCCTCTTTCGGTCTTGCCTCTCCATAAGGGTACTCAGCCGTGGGGCAACTTGCTACGGTAAAACCAGCGTTGGGAACAAAGGAGCACCGGGGTGGAAAAGTTATGACGCGCCGCGCACGGTGCGACGCCCCTATACTACGGGGTGTCGAGACGAGGAGAGGCCCAAAAGCTGGCCCAAAATAAGCAGCGACGCGAGCGGCCAGTCGCCTTATCAGGGAGTCTCTGTGGGGGGGGAAGAACCCTGTTCTGTGCCGGGAACAAAGAAAGACAGGCCGCGGCCAAGGAGTTTCCAGAAACCACCCCTGCTGCTGCCCGACACCCAGGAGTTAGCGCCATCGTACAACGCAGCGTCGTTCACCAGCTTACCCAGGGTACCTTCGCCCTGGTTTATCTTCGAGGTGATGGCGGCGATACTGGTCGATGAATATCTGAAACTGTCGAGCGTTTCGGCGGCAAATTGCTCGTCGTGAGCAAGTCGGGCGAGGGTGCCCTTTCCTTCGTTGAGGCTGCCGGCAAAGTCCGCGACGTCGGCCGAGGCGTCTTCCAGGTTCTCGATAATGGCGTCGACGCGCCCGTCATCGGATAGCAGCTTGCCCATGGTCCCCTCTCCCTGTTCAACCCGTGCAGCGAGGCGATCTATCCTGGCGCTCGCAGATTCAAGGCTGGCAGCGGTGCTGTTGACGTCCTCCATGAAGGAAAGGCCAAAATCCTTGTCGTTGATGAGGCGTCCTACCACGCCTTCTCCGGTCAGCACGTCGTTGAGTACTTGCCGCAGGAGAGCAGTTACTTCGATAGCGTTACTCACAACGTCACCGCTCTGTCCCAGGATGGCTTCGTAATCGACCGGATCGACCGAGCGGATGAGATTTCCGGGGGCAAGCAGTTCGGCGTCAACCGAACCAGCAGAGAGTTCCACGTACTTGTCGCCCAGCATGCCCAGCGTCTGTATGCGCCCGACCGTGTCTTGTCGTATTCGGTTGGCCACAGAACTCGAGACCGATAACTGCACCTCCACGTACTGGGCGCGGGGGTCGCTAGGGAAGCGCATCTTTCTCACCGAGCCGACCGATACGCCGTTGAGGGCCACGTGGGCACCCTCCAGCAATCCGTTGGTCCGGGTGAACTCGATGCGGTAGTGGTTTTTCCCCTCCCAGAAGCGTTGCTCCTGTCCGACCAGGAACACCGCGACCATGACTATCACGAGGGTGGTGATAGTGAGCGCGCCTACAGCAAAGGATTGATTGCCAGTATCTTTCACTCAGGTACCTGTTAACGAGGCCCCGGCCGGGCGGAGTCAGGGTAGAGAAACCCGCTGATCACGGGGTCCGTACTGGCGAACACACCCTCTACCGTTCCGATTTCTCGTATCCCTCCATCATACAGGAAGGCAATCTTGTCTGCGACGTATCTTGCCGTATTTACATCGTGAGTAACCACGACCGCGCTTAGCCCCAGGCGGGCTTGCAGGTCCCGCAATAAGCGGTTTACCTGGTGCCCGGTGACCGGATCCAGGCCGGTGGTGGGCTCGTCGTAGAGCAACAGGTCAGGTTCGAGGGCCAGCGTGCGGGCAAGGGCTGCGCGCTTGCGCATGCCCCCACTCAGTTCGGAGGGCATGCGATCTTCTGTGCCCTCCAGGCTCACGAAGGAGAGCAGCTCGGCGATGCGGTCGGCGCGGGCGTCACCCGGGTAGAGGCCGTAGCGCTCCAGCGGAAACGCGACGTTCTCGCCGACGGTTAGAGAATCAAACAGGGCACCCGCCTGGAAGAGCATTCCTATCCTGCGACGTACCGAGACGAGTTCCTTCTCGCTCTTGCCGCTGATCTCTTCGCCGTCGAAAAACACGCTTCCCCTGTCGGGCCTGTAGAGACCGTTCAAGTGCTTGAGCAGCACGCTCTTACCGCAGCCTGAGCGGCCCATGATGACCACCGTCTCCCCACGCTTGACGATAAAGTTGGTGCCTATGAGCACCTCGAGATCGCCGAAACTACGGTACAGATCCCGACATTCAAGCAGTGTTTCAGGTCTACTCATGTGAACATCAACAGTGCCTTGCTGAGGAAGAAGTTTGTCACCAGCACGGTTATGGAGGCTTTGACCACGGTTGCAGTCGTGGCGTGGCCCACGCCGTCAGCGCCGCCCCTCGCCTTGAGCCCCTGGTGGCAGGCTATGGTACCTATGATCGCGCCGAACACGGTGGCCTTGGCAAGGCTGCGCCACAGGTCCCCAAGGGTGAGAAACTGAACGAGGCTGGTGAAGTAAAAGGAGGGAGCCACCGACAGCTCGAGCCAGGCGATGACCATGCCCCCGAGTACCCCAACGAGATCGGCCATTGCTGTGAGCAGGGGCAGCATGACGATGATGGCCACCAGCCGCGGCACTACCAGGTGTTGGACAGGGTCGGTGCCGAGAGCTCTCAGGGCGTCTACCTGCTCGGTGACCTTCATGGTGCCCAGCTCGGCTGCCATGCCGGCACCCACGCGTCCACCAATCATCAGGGCGGTGAGAACGGGCCCGAGTTCGGAGATGATGGCGAAGCCGACCACCCGGCTGACAAAAATCTTGGCGCCGAAGGTGCTCAGGAACCAGCCCAACTGAAGGGCCATTACCATGCCGGTAAAAACCGCGGTCAGGTTTACGATCGAGAGAGAACGTACGCCCACTTCGTGCATCTGGCTGATCACTGCGGTTCTCGACGGAGGGTCGCGCAGGCCGGTGACCAGCGCGTCGCGGAACAGCACAACCATTTCACCGAGTTGGGAGATCTTTTTACGCACGTCGAAAGGCCGCCGGCACGGCGGCAGCCATCCTTTAAGAATACCACGACCGGGCACGGCGGGTGCAGGGCTAAGCTGGACGGGGAGAAATCAGTCCTTGTCGTGGGAGGTATGCGCGTGTTCGCCGGCCCGTTGCATCTCGTCGATAACCGAGATGTCGGCCATCCGAATCCCAATGAGGTAGGCCGATCGAGCGATCATGTGAGCACCCACCGGGTTGGTCAGGGCCACGAATATGACCGTGAGAATCTCCGGTAGGAATCCCTGCCCGGCCTCCAGGGCATGTAACGCCGATCCTGCGAGGACGCCGGCCGTACCCAGGGTAGAAGCCTTGGTTACCGCGTGCAGCCGAGAATAGACGTCGGGCATTCTTAACAGGCCCAGCGAAGCGGTTACGGTAAAGAATGTGCCGCAAACCAGCGCGATCGATATGAGAGTCTCAATCAACAGGCCGGCCCCTGACGAGATAACGCGCGAAGGCTACGGTTCCGAAAAAACTGACAACGGCCAGTGCCATCACAGTGTCGGTGTAATCCCTGCTGTCAGCCAGGATGGCTCCGACCACCACCACGGCAAGTACCGAAGTTGTCATGGTGTCAGCGGCAATGACCCTGTCCGCTACGCTCGGTCCCCGGACCACCCTGTAGAGCGACACCAGCAAGGACAGCGAGAGGAAAACCAGGCACCAGCTTGCTACCGACTCCAGCATTCTTCCAACTCCAGTAATCGTTTTTCGAAAGAGCCACGTATGTTGTCAGTGACTACTTCTGGTTTTTCTATGTCGAGCGCGTGGATGAAAAGTACCGTCCTGTCCTTGGATACTTCCAAGGTGAGCGTGCCCGGTGTGAGGGTAATGATGTTGGCAAGGGCGGTGATAGCGAGGTCGGTTTTCAGTTCAGTGCGGTAGGCGATCAAGCCGGGCCTGATGTGCAGCCGGGGACTCAGTACTATCCTGGCCACCTCCAGGTTTGAAAGCAGGAGGTTCCACGTGAAGTTCGCCAGTAGGCAGAGTAGTGACCAGGCGCTCTTCATCTTACGCGAGCCTCAAGGACAACTGTTCCCCAGGCAGCCGGGTCGAGCAGCTGGGCGGCGGCGATTTCAACGTAGGGAAGTAACAGCGCGCCGCCGAGGCCCATTACGAGCGAGAGTGTCACCAGCGACGCGATGGCAAAAGTCCTCACCGGTTCTCCCGGGACAACGATGGCGGTCTCGGTTTCCTCACGCCAGAAAACGTAGCGGTAAATCTTCATCATCGAGTAGAGAGTAAGAAAGCTCACCACGATGCTGACCGCAACGATCACGTAATTGGCCGCTTCGAGGCCTGAGCGCAGCAACATGAACTTGGCGACGAAGCCGCTCAGCGGTGGCGCCCCGGCCAGCGCGAGGCCCGCAAGCATGAACAAGGTGGCGAGCAGGGGCGAGCCATCAGCGGCACCGCCTAGAGCCCGCAGGTTGGTCGTGCCGTAGCGTTTTTCCACGGCTCCCGCGACGAGAAACAAAGAGGTCTTCACCAGGATGTGGTGGATGATGTAGAAGATGCCACCCGCCAGTGCCAGGGGGGTGTAGATCGCAAGCCCCATGATCATGTAGCCGATTTGACTGACGATGTGGTAGGACAGGATCCGCTTGAAGTCCCATTGTGACAGCGCGCCGAGTACGCCCAGCAGCATGGTCGCGCCGGCCACGAAGGAAAGTAAGGGCAACACGAAACTTGAGGCCGGCGCGAAAAACAGCGTGACTGTACGAAAGAGCGCGTAGACTCCCACCTTGGTAAGCAGACCGCCGAACAGACCCGCAATCACGGTCGGTGGGCCGTAGTAAGCCCGCGGCAGCCAGACGTAGAGTGGAAACAGGGCGGCCTTGATGCCGAAAACAACGAGAAAAATAACAGTAATCACCCCGGCCATCCCGGACTCGGCCAGGGCCGGGAACTTGAAGACGAGGTCGGCCATGTTGAGCGTACCCGTGGCGCCGTAGATCAAGGCGATCCCGATCAGGAAGAGGGCCGAGGACAGCGCGTTGACGACGAGGTACTTGAAGGTTTCCTGCAACTGGTAAGCCTGGCTGCCCAGGGCCATCAAACCGTAAGAGCTGACCAGCAACACTTCGAACCACACGAAGAGATTGAAAAGGTCTCCCGTTAAAAAGGCGCCGTTGACGCCCATTAGAAGAAACTGGAACAGGGGATAGAAGAAGTTTTTTTCAAGAAGGTCGTCGAGAGACACGCTCGCGAAAAGCAAGGTCGCTGTCGAAACCACCATGGTCACTGCCACCATCAGCGCCGATAGCATGTCCACCGTGAATACGATGCCGAAGGGGGCCGGCCAGTTACCAAATGCGAGAAGCTGTATGCCGTCCGCACGCACCGTTTCTACCAGGGCCAGTGCTACGCCGAGAGAGAGGATGTTGGCCGAGATCGCTATCGCCCGCGACAAGGCGGGGCGCGCATGGGTGAATATGAGCAGCACGCCGGCAGCCATCGGAATGACAACCGGTAACACGCAGAGGTTATTCATCATCCAGCCTTCCGTGCAGGTCTTCAAGGTCGTCGCTCAGCTGGGACTGGTAGCTGGCAAAGGCCAGCGTCAACAGCAACGCAGTTACCCCGAAGCCGATGACAATGGCGGTGAGAATAAGGGCCTGGGGCAAGGGATCGACTATCGCCGCACGGCCCTGACCGAGGATCGGCGCGGCACCTGCGTCGAGGCCACCGCTGGCCAGTAGCGCTAGGTTCACCCCGTTGGAGAGCAGTCCCAGCCCGATGACAACGCGCAGGAGCGTGCGGTCGAGTAAGAGGTAGACACCGCAAGTGATGAACACGGCGACCACAGTGAGCACGGCGAAATGCATCAGTGTCTCTCCGTTAACGCGTGCAGTACGGTCACGACGTTGCCCACGACGACGACGTAAACCCCGAGGTCAAAGAGCGCGGCGCTTGCCAGCTCGACCGATCCCAGCAGTGGTAGATTGATGAAACCAAAGCTGTGGGTAAAAAACGGCCAGCCCAGCAGGGTCGGTGCAAGGGCGGTGAGCAAGGCCAGGCCGAGTCCAACGGCGACTACATAAAGGAAAGTCGGGCGGCCGGTTTTCCTGTTCCCGTGTCCGTGGACGAGAAGTCCCAGGAGAACGGCTACGGCGGTCACCAGGCCGGCAATAAAGCCGCCGCCCGGGGCATTATGGCCCTTGAGGAAAAGGACCACGGCGAAGAGGAAGAGGACCGGCCGCGTGATACGGACGGCGGTGGCGAGTATCAGCGAATCGTTCACCTGCCCGCCTCTTTTTCGCCGAGCAGTTTTATGATGGCGTAGCAGGCGATAGCCGCCACTCCCAGTACTGTAATTTCACCCAGTGTGTCGAGGCCCCTGAAGTCGACCAGGATAACATTGACCACGTTGTGACCGCCGGCAGCATCTACGCTCTTGTCGACAAAATATGAAGAGATTGGTTCCGTTACTCGTTGGGAACGCGAGGCTGCGAGCAACAATGCGGTTCCGAGTCCGGCCGCGACGGCAAGCAGCGCGTGCAGGGGGCGCGCTCGCCGGACACGATCTACCTGGTAGGGTGGCAGGAAAGCGAACACGGCCAGGAACAAAGGCACGGAGATCGTCTCGACCATGATCTGGGTGAGGGCCAGATCGGGCGCAGCCGAAAGCGCAAACAAGAGTGCCAGTGAGAAACCGGACGCTCCCAGCGCAAGGATGGCCGCCAGTCGAGTACGCGCTTTGAGCGTGGCGAGCGCGGCCAGGATAGCCGTTGCACAGACAGCCAGGTCCCAGGGGCCAGCGTGACGGGAAGACCAGCCGTCCTGCATCACGAATCCCTGGCTGGCCGCGACCACGGCGACGCCGACGATAACCGTGAGCAGGATCACCGAACAGTAGCGCCAGAGAATTCCACTCATGTAGGAGGCCGTAAGGCGTCGGGCCTGGGTTTCGAGTTGCTCAAGGGCGTGATCGTACACGCGGTCGGCGAAAAGAGTGGGCGCGGGAGGTATTCGCTTTTGCCACCAGCCCCACCACAGGGCCAGGCCCATGGAAATAACGAAGACGCTAGTCCACAAGGAGGGACCAACGCCGTGCCAGACAGCAAAATGGCCCGTCACGGAGCTTCCGGTGGCGGCCAGGGTCGCCGCGGCGATCGGTTCTCCAACCAGCTGGTCGGGAAAAAAACCAAGACCAATTGTCGCTGCGACCAGCAGGGCCGGCGGTAGCAACAGCGAAGGCGACGGGTCCTGGCCTCGTGGGCCTTCAGCCCTGCGCCCTGTCGCGAGGCCGGCCGCCAGCGCAAAGCAGTATGCAGCCGTCAGGACCGCACCCGTCACCGCCAGCAGGGCCGACAATGGGTGCCCGTCCAGCAGGTGATCGAGAAACAGCTCCTTGGACACGAAACCACCCATGGGTGGTACACCGGCCATCGATAGCGCCGCCAGGGCGATGAGCAGCCACGTGAAGGGCATGTTTCGCCGCAATGGCCCCATCAAGGACAGGTCCCTGGTGTGCAGCTCGTGTTCGAGTACGCCGACGAGAAGGAACAACGCTCCCTTGAAGCATGCGTGGTTGAGAAGGTGAAGTAGGCCGGCCGCCGTGGTGTCGGGCTCAGCCGGAGCGAGCAGCACCAGGATCAATCCGAGTTGGCTCACGGTCGAGAAGGCCAGCAATGCCTTGAGGTCTTTCTGCCTCAGCGCCAGCCAGCCGCACCAGGTCATCGTGAGCAGGCCGAACAGGGCCAGGGTAGGGGTCCATAGGGGCACGACACTCAGCAGTGGCCCGAGGCGGGCAACCAGAAACAAGCCCGCCTTGACCATCGTGGCGGCGTGTAGAAAAGCACTGACCGGCGTCGGCGCTTCCATGGCCGAAGGCAGCCAGAGGTGGAAAGGCAACTGGGCCGATTTCGTTACGACTCCGGCAATGATGAGGAGTACAGCCGGAGTGGCCCATGGGCTGGCTGCCAACAGAGCTCCGCGTTCAGCCAGAACTGCGATTTCGAAACTGCCGCAGACGATGCCGACCATGACAAAGCCCAGCAGCATCGCGAGTCCGCCGCTGCCGGTTACCACCAGTGCCTTTAGTGCCCCGTATCGAGAGCGATCGCGGTGGTGCCAGAAGCCGATGAGCAGGAAGGACGAAAAACTCGTCATCTCCCAGAACACGAACAAGGCCATCAGGTTCGACGACAGCACGACGCCGAGCATCGAACCCGTGAACAACATGAGAAAACTGAAGAAGCGGGGAAAATTCTCGTTACTGTCGAGGTAGCTGGTCGCGAAGGCCGCAACAAGGAAACCCACCCCGGTGATGAGCAGGGCAAAGAACAGTGCCAGCGGGTCTGCGTGCAGGGAAAAAGACAAGCCGAGGGGGCCAATCCAGGGGAGCGCGACGGTGGCCGGAGACACTCCCAGGGCTACCAAGACAAAACAGGCGAAAGCACCGGCGCAGGCAGCGGCAGTGAATAAGCCCGCACGGCGATCAGAACGCCGAAACAGCAGTAGGACGGGGGAAACAACAAAGGGCAGGGCGGCTGCAAGAAAGACTGCTGGCATCTTGGATATCGGTTTGAGCTGACAGTCTCAGCCCAGCTCGAACATCCTTTCGACAGACGAGCGAGCCGCGTCGCAGAGTTCGGCGGTCAGTTTGATCTCGTCTCGGCCTTCCACGAGCGCATCCCGAGTTCCTTCCAGTGTGATCATCTTCATGTACTTGCACAACTGGCAGGATTTAAAGAAGCGCTTGTCCGGAATTTCGAGCAGGAGCCGATCAGAAAGGCCGCACTCAGTGACTACGAGAAATTCCTTGGCGTCGTCTTCCCGGGCGAATTTCATCATGCCGCTGGTACTCAAAACCGCGTCGGCTATGTCGAGCACGTCCTCGCGGCACTCGGGGTGGGCGAGGACGCGAATTTCCGGCCGCACACGACGGACTTCTTCGATCTGCTCGGGGTTGATCTGGTGGTGAACATAGCAGTTTCCTTCCCAGGCGATGATGTTCTTGCTGGTATGACGGGCAACATAGGCGGCAAGGTTTTCGTCCGGTACAAAAAGGATATTGTTGCTGTCAACCGACTCCACGACCTTGATCGCATTTGATGATGTGCAGCACACGTCGGTCACGGCCTTTACCTCTGCCGTTGTGTTCACGTAAGAGATCACCACGAGGTCGGGGTACTGCTGGCGCAACTCGTCGCGCATCTCCACGAGACTTTCCGCGGTGACGCTCTCCGCGAGCGAGCATCCAGCATTGGAGTCGGGGATGAGGATGCGTTTTTCGGGCGAAAGTATCTTGGCTGTTTCGGCCATGAAGTGTACACCGCAGAAAACAATCGTCCCCTGTTCAACTTGGGCTCCGCGCTTTGCCAGCTCGAGTGAATCACCGACAAAATCGGCTACTTCGAAAATTTCGGGCCGCTGGTAGTTGTGGGCGAGGATTACCGCGTCGTTTTCGCGCTTGAGCTCGGTTATTTCTTCAACCAGGCGTTGGATATCGTCGCAGCGTTCACGCGAGTAAAGATCCGGCTGATCGAGCACAGTGAATTGCTCGAACAACGCGCTGCTGTCCTTGGCGGTTCCTGTTTCGGCTTGCATCCTGGGCCCCGCTGGCACCGTAAGGGCGCAAGCGGGATAATGCTGCGCCGGGGGTGGCGTCGGGTCAAGCTGCAGCAACCCACCAGGTTTCACCGCGACAGGGGGACGTAAGTTGAGTGACGAGGCAATCTCCATGCTGGAAAAAATGATCGGGCAACAGGAAGCGCGGGTGCTTGATATGGCGCGCAGGTTGAAGCCGGGCCTTACGGCCGACGATCTGAAAAACCCCCACGACTTTCCCGAGCTGGCCCTCGACGCTCGCTTTGCGTTTGAGGACGGGCAGACGGCCGGACTCAGGGCTGCCCAGGCCGCGATAAGGGCGATGCAGGCCGATCAACGCAACCGCTGAGACGTTGCTGCCCGGCAGGCAGTTCTCGCGAGTTCTATTTCGGTTTGTACCGGAGGGGCCTGCGTTTTTGCTGATCGGTTGAGCGCCGCGAGGGCCTCGTTGCCGTGCAGCCGTCCCAGGGCCCATGCTGAATGGGCCCTGACGAGCTCGTCGCGGTCGCTGGCCAGGGCTTCGGCCAATGGACCAACAGCAGACTGGTTGTCGCTGTTACCCAGGGCCACAGCGGCATTACGGGCCAGGCCCCTCCGTTTGGCGCGGAGGACGGCACTGCCGCGATAACGGTCGCGGAAGTCGTCTTCGCTGAGCTTCAGTATTTCGATCAGCGATGGATATAGAAATTCACCCAGTGAGTCTTCGGCCCTCAGCGCGGGGCCCCAGGGGCAGGCCAGTTGGCAGAGGTCACAGCCAAAAATCCAGTTATCCACCAGCGGACGCAGGCGCAGCGGCCATGGCCCTCGGAGTTCAATGGTCAGATAAGAGATGCAGGTGTCCGCCTGGATCGTCGGCCCGTCGTCGAGGGCTCCCGTTGGGCACGAGGGCAGGCAGGCTCGACAGCTTCCACAGTGATCCTCTTCAAAAGGCGGGTCGGGTTCTATCAAGGCAGTGGTAATTATGACGCCTAGCATGACCCAGGAACCCGCGTCCCGGGTGAGGATGTTGGTGTTGTGTCCGAACCAGCCGAGGCCGGCGCGGCGCGCGAAATCTTTTTCCAGCAAGGGCCCCGCGTCTACCTGCCAACGAAGCTCACCGGGAGCCAGGCGTTGTAGTTGCTCTGTAAACGACTCTAGTTTGCGACCCATCGCATGATGGTAGTCCTCACCGGCCGCGTAGGAGGCGATACGTCCCTTCAAAGAGGATCGCCAGTCGAAGGGGGGCGGCGGCGGCGCTGCGCAGGGCAACGCGAGCACGATGACGCTGGCGGCGTCTGCCAACAGCGCTCCGGGGTCTACTCGTAGGTCCTGGTCGCGTTCGAGGTAGTCCATGAACCCATGCCGATCGGCGCTGGTCCACTTCTCAAGCAGCGAAATCGCCGGCAGGGGCAGCGCGTTGCTGAACCCACAGGCGCTGAAACCGCTTTCGACGGCCGCGCAGCGTACTTTTTCTTTCAAATCAGGGGGCACTTTGACAGGGCTTGAAACAGGCTTACAATTACAGCATGTCGGACAACTTCGTAACTCTCAGCGAGGCAGCGGCCAGCCACATCAAAAAAAGCATGGCCGGGAAGGCCAGCTCTGTCAGCGGCCTGCGCCTGGGTGTAACTAATGGTGGCTGCTCGGGCTACGAATACAGTTTGGCCTTTGTGGCGGGGCCCGGGGAGGGCGACGTGGAGATGCGCAGTCAAGGTGTAGCTATTTACGTTCAGGCCGACGCTGTCGATCTCCTGCAGGGCTTGGAGCTCGACTGGGTCGACGGTCTTCACGGCGCCGGCTTGAAATTCCTCAATCCTGGAGCCACGGCGACCTGCGGCTGCGGCACGTCGTTCTCTGTTTCCTGAGCTGGGGAACTCGACTGACAGAACAAGGCCTTTCCGCATAGCGGTCTACCTTTCAGGCCATGGCTATGGCCACACCGTCCGCAGTGGACAGATTCTTGAGCGCCTCTCGGAGTTGATTCCGGTTGAACTCGAGGTGGTAACGGCTGCACCACGACAACTCTGGCCGAAAGCCCTCGGGCCGGTCAGCAACTGGAGCAGTGAACCCTGCGACGTGGGCGTACTGCAGGCCAGCGAAATGCAGGTCGACCGGCCATCGACCATCGCGGCTCTGGCCGAATGGTACCGAGACTACCGGGACAAGGTGTCTGCCGAAGCCGACCGTCTTGGAGAAACCGTCGATCTTGTATACGGCGATGTCCCGCCGCTGGCATTTTCTGCAGCCGCACTCGCTGCTTTGCCGTCGGTGGCGGTGGCCAATTTTTCATGGGATTGGATTTACCGGGAGATGGACCTCGACATCTACGCAGAGATCGCCGCTGAGGCTTATTCCCACTGCAAGCTTCTGCTGGAGCTAGAACCCGCCGCGCCCATGCGGGCCTTTTCGGTGAAACAGAAACCCGGCCTGCTCGGCTGTCGAAGCAAGCTCGACAGGGCGGGCCTCGCCTCGATACTCGGCGTTGACGAGCACTGCACGCTGGTGCTGGTGAGCCTGAGGGACGGAATTGAAAACAAGGTAGGTTTACCGCCGGTCAGAGACGGCGTGGTCTATCTTGCCGGCTATCAACTGGTCGAACGCGAGGACTTCTCGTTGATTCCCCCGTCGCTGTCACACCGGGATGTGATTTCTGCTTGTGACGTGGTGGTCACTAAGCCGGGTTACGGCATTATCGGAGACTGCTTCGCCAACTCGACTCGCATGCTTTACGCGGTTCCGAACGGATTTCCTGAACACCGTGTTCTATCTGAGTGGCTGCAGGCTCGCCCGGGTAGCCTCGAGATAGATCCGGTTTTTCTTGCCGAGGGCGCCTGGGCCGATCAGTTGCAGCAGTTGTTGAATCAGCCCGCTCCCGCGATCTTGCGAGCCGATGCCGATCGGAACGCTGCGCTGGCTATAAAAGCGTTGCTGGAGACGGGCAGGGCGTGACCCCTGGGGGCCCTCCGGCCGCGATCAGTTGTTCCAGGGGTAGGGGTTGGGCTCGGGCTGCAGGCCGGTGCCGCTACTGACCGGCAGACGGTCGGGAAGGGTAAGCGCCAGCACCTCGGTCAGGCTTCCAACGTAGGAAAACCTCAGGTCACTGCGCAGCTCAGGCTCGATCTCCAGCACATCTACCCTGTTGCGCTCAGGCACCATGAGGGACGTTATTCCCACCCTGCGCGCGGCAAGTACTTTTTCTTTGATTCCTCCGACCGGCAGCACCGCTCCACGCAAGGTGATTTCACCGGTCATTGCCAGCCCGCTGGGCAGGGGCCGGTCAAGCATCGCAGAGGCCATCGCCGAAAGAATCGTCACACCAGCGGACGGGCCGTCCTTTGGTATCGCTCCGGAGGGCACGTGCAGGTGGAGGTCGGTGTGTTCGAAGAAGTCAGGCTCGAGGCCGAGCACCGCCGCATTGGCCCTGAGAAAACTGAGCGCGGCTTGAGCAGACTCTTTCATCACGTCGCCGAGCTGTCCGGTCAGTAGCAGGCCCTTTTTGCCGGCCATGCGGCTGACTTCGACAAAGAGTATCTCGCCACCATTGGGCGTCCACGCCAATCCAGTTGCTACCCCCGGGGGTTGTAACTCACCAGCATCCTCTTTCGAAAAACGCGGCGGGCCGAGATGGCGGGTGACAGCATCTCGATCAACAGCAAAGTCGTTTTTGTCACAATTACCGCCGTTACCGCCGTTGCGGTTCTCGCTCACGGTGCGCGCAATTTTGCGACACACGGAGCCGATCTCCCTGTCGAGATTCCTCA
The DNA here is from genome assembly GCA_012960245.1 of Candidatus Binatota bacterium. NCBI lineage: Bacteria > Candidatus Binatota > Candidatus Binatota bacterium. Next base: position 102,039 of record DUBO01000060.1, read on the forward strand.
GGCCGGCCTCATTGGTGTAGTCGCGTACGAGTGCAAGCAATGCTTCCTCTTTGAACTCAACGTTCATGTCCGCCAGGCCGTTTTCTTCTATCTGACGCGGCAGCAGGTGCCGCCTGCCGATCTGCATTTTCTCTTCCTCGCTGTAGCCAGGAAGTTCGAGTACTTCCATTCGGTCGCGCAGCGCCGGGGGAATGGGGTCGAGGTAGTTAGCGGTAGTGAGAAACAAGACCCGCGAGAGGTCTACCGGTACGTCGAGATAGTGATCGCGAAAGGTCGAGTTCTGTTCGGGGTCGAGTACTTCGAGCAGGGCCGAGGAGGGGTCTCCCCGCATGTCGCTGCCGAGCTTGTCTACCTCGTCGAGCATGAACACTGGGTTCATCGACCCGGCCAGTTTGAGGGCTTGCAGTATGCGGCCCGGCATGGAGCCCACGTAAGTACGGCGGTGGCCCCGGATTTCGGCTTCATCGCGCACCCCGCCCAGCGAAATACGCTGAAACTTTCTGCCCATGGCCCGCGCAACCGAGCGGCCGAGCGAGGTTTTGCCAACCCCGGGCGGGCCCACGAGGCATAGTATCGGTCCTCTCGAGTCGCTGCGCAGTTGCCTCACTGCGAGGAATTCGAGAATTCGATCCTTGACCTTATCGAGCCCGAAATGGTCATGATCAAGTACTTCGGCGGCGTGAACCGTGTCGAGATTGTCAGTCGTGGTCTTGGACCACGGGATATCGGCGAGCCACTCAACGTAGCTTCTTACCACCGTGTGTTCGGCTGATTCGGGAGGGATTATCGCCAGCCGTTCCAGCTCGTTGTCCGCTATTTTGCGTACGTCGTCGGGTGGAGCCGACTCGTCCAGGCGCTCGGCGATGGCGGCAGTCTCACCGCCCTTGCCGTCTGCGTCGCCCAGCTCTTTCTGTATGGCCTTGAGTTGCTGGCGAAGGTAGAACTCTTTCTGGTTGCGGTGCATCTCGGACTGCACCTGTCCTTGTATGTGCTGGCCGAGTTCGAGAAGCTCTACCTCTCGGTCGAGGATCGCCAGCAGGCGTTTGAGCCGCACCCCGACTTCCAGCGTTTCCAGCAGTGCTTGCTTCTCTTCGAGCGGCAGGTTGACGTTGGCGGCCACGAGGTCAGCAACTTTCCCGGCCGAGCGTACGTTGATGGCGACCACCTGTAGCTCGTCAGCGAGGTAAGGGGTCAACTCCACCAGCCGCGAGAAGGCTTCGACCACGCGGGCCCGGGTTGCGTTAGTTTCCTGGTCGCTGTCGTCGAGATCGTCGAGCAGTTCAACCTTCGCCTTGAGATACGGCTGGTCCTGGGTCGTCTCGCCGAGGTGAACCCGGCGTAGCCCCTGCACGAGTATGCGGATGCTGCCGTCCGGGTACTTGAGCATCTTGAGTATGCGCGCAGCGCAGCCCCTGGGGTAAAGGTCTTCGGCCCGCGATTCTTCTGTCTCTGCAACGCGCTGGGCATGCAGCGAGAGTACTCGGTCGCCGAGCAGGGTTTCCTCGATCAGGGCAAGCGAGGACTCGCGTGAAATCAGAAGTGGGAGAATCGCAGAGGGGAACACCGAGATGCCGCGCAGGGGCAGGACAGGTAGAATCGAGCCAATCTCGACTTCTTCAACCTCTTCTTCAAAGCCAAACCAGTGAGCCGAGCCTTCTGCTCCCGGGGTACGGTTAAGCGCATCGTCAGGATTTGTTCCGTCGTCTTCCATCACCACCTCACAACCACCAAATAACGATGATACACCCCAGGGGCATCGACTACACATCTTCGGTGTGCAAATGTCGGCTGCGTTAACGCTGGGGTGGCGAGCGGGCGGCCGCGCTTCTCCGAGATCAACGCGCAAGCCAGGGTGCAGGATGAAACAGGCAAGACTCGATAGCACGGCAATGGCCCTGTTCCGCGGGGGACTGGTGCTCTGGGTGGGCGGCGCGTGGTTGTTTTCAGCGGTAGTGCTTCCGAGCCTGTTTGCAGGGCTGGAACGTTCTATGGCCGGGGACGTTGCTGCGCTGGTTTTCCCTGCTTACTACCGCCTCGGGCTGGGATCGGGCGTGGCTGCTTTGCTGGGAGCCGGGTGGATGGCACGCGGCGATCGGTCCTGGGCGATTGTCGTTGTCGTGTTGATGATAATGTTGGCTTGCCAGGGCTGGGCCCTGTTCGTGTTGCAACCGCACATGGCTGAACTCAGGGGACTGGAGTCCGCTCGCGCGGAGTTCATGAAGCTGCACGGTTGGTCGATGGCGCTCAACACAGTTGTTCTTCTCTCTGGCAGCGGGCTGGTCCTTTTCGGAGGACGATTTTTTGGCCGCCGCTGAACCGCTTCCACGTGCGCTGTTGCTGGATCTTTTCGGCACGCTGGTGGATTTCGATCCCCAGGCCTTGCCAATGGAGGAGATCAATGGGCGCAGGGTGATCTCCTCGGTGAATGATCTGTCCGGCCTGCTCGCTGATTTCTCGCTGGCGCCGAGCGCAGAGCGATTTCACGAGGCTATAATGGAAGCCTCCCTTGAAATTCGGAAACGGGTGGAAAAAGACCACCGCGAAGTTTCTTCCCTGCAACGTTTCAGTCGCGCGCTGGAGTTGGCGGGCATGCCCGGCGACAGGAAGGAGTTGGCTGGTGAGCTGAGCCGCAGGCACATGAGGACCATAGCCTCTGTCGTGAGCTGTCCGGCAGCGCGACTGGCCGCGCTGCGAAGACTCGCTGATGAATACCCCTTGGCGCTGGTCTCTAATTTTGACGAGCAGGAAACGGCCCGCGGAATCCTCGAACGCGAGGGCCTCAGCGTGCTTTTCGTCGCCAGTATAATTTCGGATGACCTTGGATGGCGTAAGCCAGCCCCTGAAATATTCAGGCACGCGGCCAAGGCGCTCGGCGTCTCCGACAAACACTGCCTGCACGTTGGAGATTCGTTGAGGGCTGACATCGAAGGCGCGGTGGCTTGCGGTATGAAGGCCGTGTGGATCGGCGATCTCAGCGGTCGCGGCCTGGCTGCGGGTGCAGAGGGCGAGTTGGCCGACGTATCAGAGCTCGGTAAATGGCTGGGATTGGAGTGAGTTCCGTCAGTCGGCCGAGCGGCGAACAGTCGTTACGAAACCTGTGTGGCCTATCATGCGTTGGTCAGGCCTTATGCTACCGTCTTCGACGTGCCAGCTGCGCTCGAGTACCTCGCGGGTGACGGCATAGAGAAAAGACGGATGCTTCTCGAGGCCTTCGTGCAGGCTTGCGACCTGCATAACCGTGGGTAGAAAAAACCCAACCAGGCCACCGGGCCTGAGCGCCCCGGCTATTGAGTCCAGGCAGCGTACGGGATCCGGCAGGTCGACGACGGCTCTGTCGAAGTCGGTCTCATCGAGACCGAGGGCCGCGTCCCTCACCGTTATCTTCCAGTTAGCTGACGATCCCGCGTGGCGCTCAACGTTACTGCGAGCACTGGCAGCAAAATCCTCTCGTATCTCGTAGCTCGACAGGCGCCCCTGTTCGCCCACCGCCCCAAGCAACGCGATGGTAAGCATGCCGTTGCCAACACCGATTTCCAGCGCCGAAAGGCCGGCCCTGATATCGGTGTGCACGAGTATCTGGCCGAGATCTTTAGCGAAAACGGGCTCCGCTGTCCTCGGGAGGTCCGGCACCAGCTCGGCAATAGTGGGCCGGAAGACGCGAAAAGCCGCCGCGGGTCCGTCTCCGGCTACGCAGCCCTCAGCTGTGCCTATGATTTCGTCGGCCCTGAATATGGTACCGCGAATGGTCATGCGATGGCCGGCACGCAACTGCTTGAAGTAGCTTCGGCCCTTGGCGTCGATGAGTATTACACGGTCCCCGTCGTTGAGCGTTGATTTTTCGACTGCCCTAGGACTGGGAGCGCGAGGGGATGTATTCTGCGAAGCCATTTGTGGGGCGCGTCCCGCCGGGGCGCTGCGCGGGCGACCCTGCTGGATTCAACAGAGCATTGCAATAGCGGGCCGGAACTTGCGCTCCGTTCCCGGTCACCGTAGTATCCTCGGTTGCTCAGGTAGCTCCCATACGGAACAGCACGCTCACCGGGTACTCCGCCGGAAGCTCAACAGGAATAGAAAACTATGGCCGAAAAGAAAGCCAAAACCGCGCTCAAAACAGTAACTGGCTTGGTACCTGAATGTCCCGAGTGCAATTCTGACTTAAAAGTAGTGCGCTTCGCCGGGGCTGGAGAGAAAGGTCTCTTCTGGCACTGCGGAAAATGCAGCTACAAGCAGCGCACCGGTCAGTAGCTGGTAATGGCAACGACAAAAAGAGGGAAAGGCGCCGGGAAAAAAGAGTCCGGGGATACAGCCTTCCGCTTGTTTGATGAACCTTCTGGAGTTAAGGCCGCTCCTTCGGACGATGAGTCAGAACTCGACGCGGCGGGTCGCCTCAAGATCAAGCGACAGTACATCGAACTCCTGGGCATACGCCGTGATAAACTGGCAGGGCGGATTCTCAACCGCGAACGCTTGACCAAAGAAAAAGAGGGTATCTACTTCATCTGCATCGACTGCAAGCAGATCTGCCATAACTTTGATGAAGGACTCGTCGAAGACGAGGACAACAAGAACAACAAGTGCACCGAGTGTCACAAGCTCGCGCAGACACCGAAGCGAAGTCCTGCCCCCCGCAAGACTTCGGCTCCGAAGCCCGCGCCCCGCAAAAGTAGAGCTGGCAAAAGCAGCGCGCGCAAGGCGACGTCACCCCGCAAGCAGAGCTAAGCTGCGGGTCAGGTTCTCTTTCTCAGGCTCGCTAGCTCCAGGAGGAAGTCCCCGGGCGCTGCTGCGCGGAAAGACACGGGCCGCGTGCCCGCTTCGCTGTGCAGCGAAAGGCCGACGGCGTGTAGCAGCTGGCCCTTGCGAAAACGCGCCGGCTTGCCACCATATTCAGTGTCCCCCAGCAGCGGCAGTCCCAGCGAGCTCAAGTGGGCGCGCACCTGGTGGGGTGCCCCGGTAGTGGATTCTACAAGCAGCAACGCCCAGTCACGGCCGTTCTCCAGTGCCCTGACCTGCGAACGGGCCGTTAAACCGGTTTCTTCTTCTCTGGCTGCGCGAACTTTGCGGGCTGTTCGTACCAGGGCTTGTTCGACTATCTGCGGGTGCTCCAGCTGGCCCATCACGAGGGCGAGGTAGCGCCGCGTGACCAACTCGCTGGCAAAGCGTTGTCGCAGCTCCTTGTAGGCGTTTTCGTTTCTTGCGGCGATCAGCAATCCCGACGTAAAACAGTCCAGTCGGTGAACGATTCCGTTCTCATTGTCGCTCGCCCCGAGGCCTACGGTTTCAGGAAAAGCCGCGGCCGTGTAATCAGCGGCACAAGGGCTGTGTAAGCCCCTGTGTGAATGCACACCGGCTGGCTTGTTCATCACCAGAACGGCGTCGTTACTCCAGACTATCCGCATCCCTGCTGGCTCGGATGGTGCTACCTCCTCACTGCTCTGTTCGATGCTGATCTGCGCTCCGACGGTGGGCAGACTCGATGCCGCTGCCCAGTGGTCGTCGACCTGTACGCAGCCTTCCTCTATGAGCTTACGCGCCCGCCTGCGCCCACAACCGGTGAGATCGGCCACTATCCTATCGAGCCTGCGTCCCTGTGAATCGGGACCGACGATGGCCCGGCGTATAGTCATTTTTTGTCGTGGCCAGTCGGGTCTACGGACTCAGGGAGATAAAAAAGGTTTTCTTTCACTACCTCGTAGACGCCTCCTGCGACCAGCAACGAGTTGTGCCCGATAGCGTTGACGGTCACGTTCATGCCGGGGGCGTATTCTGAACATTCCCTGGGAAACACGATCGCGTCAAAAGTCGATGCGATCGACACGAAGTGGGTCCAAGCAACCCCTTCTTCGGCGGCGGCGAGGCGTTCGAGATAGCGTGAATTGCGTTTCATCTGAGCCGCTGACTTGAAAGGAACAACCGCCGCCAGCCCGGTGCCCTGGTGGGGAGAGCCGAGGGTGATGACGTTTCCCAGGATGGTAGAGCACTGTTGGCCAGCAGCCGCGTCTCGAACCAGGACTCCGCCCTGGCTGTGAGCCACCACGTCCACGAGACCGTCGTCGCTCAAGGCAGCGGCCGAGCGCAGGGCAGAGGCCACTAGCGCGGCCTTTATTTCCATCGACTCGGAGACGCTTGGGTAATTGATCGACTGCGTAGCGCGGCCATCCCTGCGCAAGCGCGCGGCCAACAGCGCCATGCTGGCGCGATTCTGGCCCCAACCGTGGACCAGGAGCACTGGTCGGCCGTGGCCATTCGACAGCTTACCGCCGAGGAGGCCGAATGGTCGCGTCAGCAAGGAAAACAGCGTCACCACGCACTCGGCTGCAAATGCTGCCAGCAGTGACGCGGTGGGAAGGGAGTCCCGCCTAGGCGTGATATCCGCGTCCTCGTATCGAAGGAGCAGGTAGCAAGCCGCCTCGAACACCGACACGAGCAAGAAAGCGAGCAGTATTAACTTGAGTAACATCGCCGCGGCATATTAACCCGGAGCGCTCGCTGGTCAACGGCTGCTGCGGCAAGGCCACTTGCATTACGCTTTGCGTGGGTCGATCATCTCCCACCCATATGGCAAAAAAAACAACAGCTGGGAAAGATAGGTACGTGATCATCGTCGCGGGTGGTGTTGGCTCGCGTTTCTGGCCCCTGAGTCGGCGCAAGCGCCCCAAGCAGGTGCTGGCGCTCGCAGGCTCGAGTAGTATGCTCGAAGAAACAGCGGCCCGGGTACGGGGCCTTGTTGAAGATGAAAACGTTCTCGTGGTCACCAGCGAGACCCTGGCCAGCGGCGTACGAAAGCTCCTGCCGTGGATGCCGGCGCGCAATGTCCTGGCCGAACCCGTGGGCCGCAACACAGCGGCAGCCGTGGGCTGGGCGGCGCTTGAAGTCGCTCGTCGCAACGAGAACGGCGTCATGCTGGTCCTGCCCGCCGACCACCTTATCGAACAACGAAAAGAATTCCTGGCTGACATGAGGCAAGGCCTGGCGTTGGCTTTTCACCTGCGCAGATTGGTAACATTCGGGATAACGCCCAGTGGACCGGCCACTGGATATGGTTACCTGAAGGCAGGCAAAACGCTCGCGGGCGGCCTCGGGGGCAGGCAAGTAGCAGCGTTCTATGAGAAACCGAAGCTGGCACGAGCTCGGCGTTACGTCGCCAACAAAAATTACTTCTGGAACAGCGGCATGTTTGCCTGGCGAGCCGACGTACTGCTCGAGGAAATCGCCGAGCATTTGCCGGTACTGGGAAATGCCCTCGGTCGCTTGGACAGGGAACGCAGCCGCGGCCGGGTATCCAAGGCCGCCCTTGCTCGAATATACCCCGGTCTGCCTTCGATTTCGGTCGATTACGGGATAATGGAGCACTCTGACAAGGTCGCCATGGTGCCGGCGAGTTTTGACTGGAGCGATGTCGGTAGCTGGGATGTCGCGGGTGAATCCTGGCCCGAAGACGCTCACGGCAACAGGTCTCGAGATGACATTGTCAGCGTCGATTCCAGCGGCAACATGGTTTATTCTGAGGGCAAGATGGTGGCACTTGTTGGTGTAGATGACCTCGTGGTGGTGGACAGCGGCGATGCCCTGTTGGTATGTCGCAAGGATCGTAGCCAGGACGTTCGAGAGGTGGTAACCATACTTGAGAAGACCGGGGTAAAGAGATTGCTCTAGCCTACGGCCCGAAATTACTGACATGGACGAACAAGTACGCCCCGATATAGAGGAGGACAACACCGTCGCTGAAGACAAAAGCGGTCCGGTACACCCCTCGGCGATGCGCGGCGTGTTCAATTCGGTCGCCGACTTTGTGGCCGGCCGGGTGTTCGGCGGAGTGGTTATCCACGAAAGTTCGGTTCGCAAGATAAGAGATCTCGCCAAGCGTGGCACGGTGGTTTACGTTCTTCGCCATCGGTCTCTGATTGATTACTTCCTGGTCAACTACGTCCTGCGTCGAGAAGGGTTGCCCCTGCCGGTTTTTGCCAACGGGGTTACTACCACCGTACTCGCTCCTTTTACCGTGATCTTCCGTAGGCTCCGCGACACGCTCGGCCGCGTGCTTAACCTGCGGAGTGAGCAGCCCGAGGGACTTGGCCACGACTACTGCGCGGCGGCGGTCAAGGAGAACAAACCGGTTCTCATTTTCATGCGCGGCAGACGCGCGCGCGTGTCTTTCAGCTGGGGCAGGCGCGGGCCTACGGGTTCCCGGGTAGGCACTGACTACCTGCGTGAAGTCGTCCACGGGATGAACTCAACCGAGCGTTTCGTGGTCCCGCTCGCCTTGTTCCGGGGGCACAGCTTCCGCAAGCGTGAGACTGGTTTATCCGCTGTGATCTATAGCGTTGAAGACGCGCCCAGTGATACCCGCAAACTTTTTGCCTACTGGTGGAACCGCAACGACCTGTTCATCACGGTGGGCATGGAAGTAACGATGAGCGAGTTCAGCCAGCGTTACAGCGAAGACTCCGAAGAACGCCTGGCTCGTCGACTCTCGCGCGCCGTTCAAATTTTCCTCCAACGCGAGGAGCGCGTCGTGCTCGGCCCGGCGCTGCAATCGCGTAGGCGGATTAAAGCCACCGTTCTCGAGAACGAAGAAATGGCGGCCGGTATACGGAGAATAGCTGATGAAACCCACGCGCCCGTGGGTAAGTTGCGCAAGCAGGCCGAAGTCTATTTTGAAGAGATGGCCGCCAACTTCAATGGCATCGTATTCGGCGTTATTGCCTACCTCTTCCAGAAACTATGGCGACGAATGTTCTCAGGCCTCGAGACGATCAACTTCGAGCAGGTTGTCGACAAGGTAAGACACCACCCCGTGGTCCTCGTTCCCTGCCACCGCAGCCACTTTGACTACCTTGTTATTACCTACCTTTTTCATCTCAACTTTGTCAGCCCACCGCATATTTTTGCAGGTGCCAACATGGCGTTCTGGCCCATGGGCCCGTTGTTTCGGGCGGCGGGTGCTTACTTTGTCAGGCGCAGTTTCCGCGAGGACGAACTCTACAAGCTGGTCTTTCAGCAATACCTTTCTTACCTGATCAAGGAAGGCTACACCCAGGAGTTCTTCATCGAAGGTGGGCGCAGCCGTACTGGTAAAATCATGACGCCCAAGCTGGGCATGTTGTCGGCGATAGTCAGCTCCTTCGTCGGCGGGGTGCGAAGTGACCTGTTCCTGGTTCCCGTCTCGATACATTACGGCCGGGTGGTTGAAGAGGCCGCTTATCAGCACGAACTACTCGGCGGTGAGAAGGAAACCGAGAGTATCGGCGCGTTGTTGAAAGCCCGGCGTTTTCTCAAGCAAAAATACGGGACCGTGTACGCCTCCTTCGGTGAACCCATTTCTCTGGCCGACGCGTTGGGTGACAACAGGGGCCGTTTCAGTGAGGGCGCGGGGGTGCCCGAAGTAGAGGAGGAGCTCCGTCGCTTTGTTCAAAAGCTTGGCTTCCGCATCCTCCGCGAAGTTAACGACGTGTCGGTGGCCGGCGCGACGTCTGTTTCCTGTACCGTGCTGCTCGGCGCGACCCACGCGGGCATGCGCTATGAGGACTTCAGGCAGCAGGCCAACGCCCTGGCGAGGCTAATCCGCCAACAGGACATACCGTTTACCTCCTCGCTCGAACGCAACCTCGGTGATTTTCGCGAAAGCGTTTCCTTCCTGGAAAGCAACGAACTGCTCGAGCGGATGGGGGTGATCGACAAGGGGCACGCGGAGGCACTGGTGGTCAAGCAGGGCCGGCGCGTAGCGATGGATTTTTATAAGAACAACCTCATTCACGCATTCCTCGTCCCGTCGCTCGTAACCTCGATTCTCGCGAACGGATGCAGGGAAGAAGAACTCGCAGACAAGGTGTGGTGGTGGCTCGAGCTGTTTCGTTTTGAGTTTGCCTTGCCGGAGCGAGGGGAGATTCCCCGCGTGGTGGGTGACCTGATGGCTTACTACCGAGAGGAAGGGGCTGTTGTCGACACCAGCTTGCAGGCCAGCCACCCCCTGTCCCTGGCCACGCGAAACGTTCTGGAGTGCTTCAAGGAAAGCTACCGCCACGTGGCCATGGCGCTCAGGGATGACCTGGGCGAGGAAGGGGTGCAGGAAAAAATCCTCCTCGAGCAGATGCGAACCAGCTATCGCACCGGTATGCTGGTAGGCGATACCCAGCGAGTGGAGGGTGGCTCCGCGGTCACTTTTGCAAACGCCTTGAGGCGCTACGAAGAGATGGGGTTTGTGCGCCGCGAGCACCGGGGTCGAGGGGGACGCGAAATATGGATAGAGCGAGGCGACAACTACGGCGCGGTGCAGGAATTGGTTGGTAAACTCGGGCGATCCCTCGAAAAAACACGGGTGGCCGCATGAAAAGCAGGAGTCTGATTTGAACAGTCTTGAAGACAGCGACCTCAGGGAACAGCTCAAGAGCGCTATGAAAGCTGGCGAACCGCTGCGACTGCAGGTAATACGCAGCTTGTTGACGGGGCTGAAAAACCGCTCGATCGAGAAGAAGGGCGAGCCGCTTGACGACAAGGACCGGCTTGCCGTGGCCAGGCGAGAGGCCAAGCAGGCGGCCGAATCGCTGGAGTTCGCCGAGAGATCAGGCCGGGAAGACACCATAGCCAAGGCCAGGAACTTGCTGTCAATGTGCAACGAGTTCCTGCCTTCGCAGATGAACGAGGCCGAGCTCACCGAGGCTGTGCGCGGGATACTTTCGGAAGGAGACGCATCCTCGCTAGGAGACGTAATGAAAGCACTCGGTGCTCGCTATGCCGGTCGCTACGACGGCAAGGCGGCCAGCGTGATTGCGCGCGACCTGCTTGAACAGGCGCATTGACAGCTGGTTTTTCTGTTGGTATTGGACGCGACGTGGCTGACGAACTTCCCATTATCAAGGTGATCAAGGCCGAGCTCGTGGAGCTCGAGCATGAACTCGCAGTGGATCTTCCACGGCAGATCGAAACCGCGCGCGCCCACGGCGATCTCAGTGAAAATGCCGAGTACCACGCAGCCAAGGAGCGGCAAGGCCTCGTTCACGCGCGGGTCGGCATGCTTACGGGCCGTCTCAGCGAGCTCTCCCGTTACGACCTTTCTTCGGTTCCCTCTGATAAAGTAGGCTACGGCAGCCGGGTGACAGTGGCCGAGGTCGACAGTGGTGACGAGCGGGTCTACGAGCTGGTTTTTCCCGAGGAAACCGCCCCTGAAAAAGGCCGTATATCGCTGCAGTCTCCGGTAGGCCAGGCCTTGTTGCACAAGCAAGTCGGCGACGAGGCCGTCGTGCGGTCGCCGTCGGGTAAGCGCACCTACGAAATTCTCGAGTTAGTCACCGTTCACGACCGCAAAGCGGGTTGAATCGACCTCTTTGCCGCTGACGCCCGTCGCAGGCGCAAGCAGCGGGACTAAACCGCCCAAAATGCCATTAAAACGAGCTTGACCTGGGATTGGCGTTTCTTGCGCGGTCGGGGTTGTCGTGTTACACCATGTGGGCTGGGCAGGGGTTGGATACGTGGTGGGGTAGGCTCCAGGGCCTGCCTTTTTTTGTGCGCCGCAAAAGTGGGCGCGCAGGCAGAAGGCCGCGGGATGGCTTGCCGGGCTGGGTGAAAGCCTGGCTCGCGGAAAGAAAAGTTGGAAAGATCAACAGATACTACGAGAGATAAGCTTTGTTCCCTTGCAGGCCCATTGGCGTCTGAAAGGGGGCTCGAGGTTCTCGATGTTGATTTCAGCGGCGAAGCCGGAAGCAGGACCGTGCGCGTTTACCTGGACTCGGTGGAAGAAAATGCTGGGGTTGCGATCGAAGATTGTGCGGCAGTAAGCCGGGCACTTTCCGACCTGCTCGACGTCAACGACGACGTTGTCCGGGGGCAGTTCATGCTCGAGGTTTCTTCGCCCGGTCTCAATCGACCGCTGCGGCTGCCTTCGCATTTTCGGCGGGTTGTCGGCGAGCGAGTAAGAATCACCCTGACGGTGCAGGTCGACGGCAGGCGGCGGATCAAGGGCTCACTCGAGCGAGCGGACGATACGGTGGTGGTTGTCGTAGATGACGACGGTTCGCGCCGGGAGATTTCATACAAGGACATCACCCGGGCCAACTTGGAATACCGATTTGATGAAGCCGGAGCTGCAGATGCCTGAGTATGCAGAGCGGCTCATGCGCGTTCCCGAGGGGAGAACAAAATGGAATTCGACATAAAGCACGCGATAGACCAGATCAGCAAAGAAAAAGGCATCGACCGCGCCCTCATTATCGAGGCTGTCGAAGAGGCGATGAAATCGGCTGCTCACAAGACCTACGGCGCCGAGCTCAACATTGACGCCACTTACAACCCGGAGAGCGGCTCGGTCGATATGTACCGAGTGCACACAGTAGTTGAAGAAGTGGCGGATCCCGACAACGAAATTTCGCTGGGGTACGCGCGGTCGGACATTGACCAGGAAGCGGAAATCGGCGACGAGCTGATGGAAGAGATCGATTCGGCGCCTCTGGGCAGGATCGCTGCCCAGGCGGCTAAGCAGAATATCGTTCAGAAAGTCAGGGATTACGAGCGTTCGATCATATACGGAGAGTTCAAGGAGCAGGAAGGCTCCGTGATCTCGGGGGTCGTGCTGCGGTTTGAAAGACGCAACCTCGTCGTCCAACTCCGTCCAAACGTGGAAGCGATACTGCCCGAGAGAGAGCAGATTCCGAGGGAGCGTTACCGTCAGCAGGAGCGGGTTCGCGCCGTCATCAAGGAAGTCAACGACACGCTGCGCGGCACGCAGATCGTTCTCTCGCGTACCGCACCGGAGCTCGTTGCTAAGCTGTTTGAACAGGAAGTCCCGGAAGTCTACGAAGGCATCGTCGAGATCAAGGACGTGGTTCGTGAGCCAGGTGGACGCGCCAAGATCTCGGTGATTTCTAAAGACAGCGACGTAGACCCCGTTGGTGCCTGCGTGGGCATGCGAGGCAATCGCGTGCAGGCGGTGGTCCAGGAGCTGCGGGGAGAACGAATAGACATCGTCCCATGGACACCTGACGAAACGGAGTTTGTCTGCCGTGCTCTTTCGCCGGCCAAGGTCTCACGCATTGTCATCGATGAAGAAGCACACGCCATGGAAGTGGTCGTTCCCGACGCGGAACTTGCCCTGGCCATCGGTCGCAAGGGGCAGAATATCCGCCTCGCCGCGCGCCTGTCGGGCTGGAAGCTGGATGTCCTCGGTGACGCGGACTACGAGCGACGCTTGAGGGAATCTAGGCTTTCTTTGCAAGGTGTGGACGGACTCGGCGAATTACAGGCGGAAATCCTGTTGGGCGACGGCTACAAGTCGGCCGCGGAGTTGGCCACCAGCTCTGCAGCGGACGTTGCCGTTGCGCTCAGTATAGAGGAAGAAGCCGCCGCGGGTTTTCTCGCCAGCGCGACGATTGCAGCCGAAGAACAACGCAGGACCAGCATGGTAAGGCGCGTGGCGGCCGCGATCAGCGACGCGGTGGAAGCCGTTAACGATGCAGAGAAGGCCCGGCTCGTCGAAGAAGAGCGCGCTGCCAGCGAAGAGTCGGCCGAGGGCGAATCTGCCGGTAGCGAAGCCGCCGGTAGCGAAGCCGCCGCGAAAGAGAAAACGAGCAATGACGAGCCTGACAAGGGAGCAGCCTCCTAGTGAGCAGGCTGAGTCATACACCGCAGCGTACCTGCGTAGGTTGCGGCCAGCGCGATGCCCCGGGGCAGATGCTGCGCTTTGGACAAGACGGCGCAGGCGGGCTGGCAATAGTGGTGGAACCGATCAGCGGTCGAACTGCGTACCTGCACCGCACGCTCGAGTGCCGGGCAGGGCTGGTCAAGCGTCGCACGGTGAATCGATCGTTGCGCACTGGTATTGCCGCGGATCAGAAATCCCGTTTCGTACGGGATCTTGAGGCGATGCCGGAAAGCGGCGCGCAAGGGGAGGAGCTTAGCTGATGGCCAAGCAACGCATCAGTCAGTACGCAAAAGAATGGGGCGTAAAGTCGAAAGCCGTGATCGAGCGGCTTGAGAAAATGGGCGTGAAGGGCAAGCGCGCCCAGAGTGGCATCGAAGACTCGGAAGCCGAGCGGGTTCGACATGAAATGGGGCTCGACGCGCAAGATGTCGCCGACGTTACGGGGGAGACCACGGAGCAGGTTGTCGAGGTAAAGGAAGACGGTGGCGGTGGCCGGGTGACCGCGCTCGATACCGTGACCCGCAAGCGCCTCAGGGGTGGGTCGCTACTCAGACGCACACGTCGCAAGCGCCTGGCGGAAGGGGATGCCGAAGCTGCGGCGCCTGCCTTTTCGGTGGCTTCCAATGCTCGCGCTGTGACAGCATCTCTCGACACCGATGCGGGCGCATTGGCGGTTGCTTTCGCGAGTGGACCCTTTGCTGAAGCCCATTCCTCGCTTTCTGTCGTTCCCTCGTTGGAGCAGGAACCCGAAGTAGTGGCCCCGATTGGGTTGCCCTTGCTTGATTCTGAAACAACTCCCGAGTCATCGGAAGACGGCCCAGGGCTGGCTGCGACTGCCGAGTTCGACATCGAGGATGACGGTGGGCTTGTCAGCAAGGACCTGTCCGATGACGGCACCGCCGCTGAAACCGGTAGCGAGACAGCTGCAGTAGAAGCCGAGGAGCACGCAGGCAGGGCCAAGCAGGAAGTAAGTGATGACGATCGTGAAGCGATCGCGGAAGAGCTTCTCAAGGCTGCCGAAAGTAAAGACAAACCCGCCGAAGAATCTCCAGAAGACAGCAAGCGAAAAAGCTCGATAAGCGGTCCCCGGATACTGGGACGTATCGATCTTTCTGCTCTCAAGAAACCGAAGGTCTCCCCGGTCTCGGAAAAAGAGACCACGACCGACAAACCGGCCGACGCGGACGGTAAGACACGCAAACGTAAGAGGCGGGTCGTAAAGAAAGAAGAGCTCTTTGACGCATTCGAGCGGTCATACCAGGCGCGGCCTCGTAAAAAACGGGCTATGCCGGGTCAAAAACTTCAGAAAACAGAGCTGACGATACCCAAGGCGGCCAAGCGTGTTGTGCGGATTCACGACGTAATCAGTCCCGCTGAGCTCGCGAAGGCGATTGGCGTCAAGTCTGGCGAGGTTCTTGGCAAGCTCATGGGCCAGGGAGTGATGACCAGCCTGAACGATTCGCTGGATTTCGACACGGTCAGCCTGATAGCCGAAGAATTTGGCTATACAGTCGAGAATACCTCCCTCGATGTCGCACAGCTGCTCGAGCACGACAGCGCCGAGGAAGGCTCCGAAGAGGAGGGCCTCGCACGACCGCCGGTTGTGACAGTCATGGGCCACGTCGATCACGGAAAGACCTCACTGCTGGACGTAATCCGCGATTCGAGGGTCGTCGAAGGAGAGGCCGGGGGTATTACCCAGCATATCGGAGCGTACACAGTGGGCAGTGGAGCCCAGGCTATCTGTTTTCTCGATACCCCGGGCCACGCGGCATTCACTTCCATGCGGGCGAGGGGGGCGAGTGTTACAGACATCGTGGTCCTGGTCGTAGCCGCCGACGACGGCGTTATGCCCCAGACGATCGAAGCAGTGAACCACGCAAAGGCAGCCGGGATACCGGTGGTCGTAGCGGTCAACAAGATGGACAAGCCTGACGCTAACCCCGACAGGGTAAAGCAGCAGTTGTCCGACCACGGGCTGCAGCCCGAAGACTGGGGCGGCGATACTCTTTTCGTTCCGGTGTCGGCGATCAAGCGCACAGGCATCGACGACCTGCTCGGTGTCCTGCGTCTTCAGGCCGAAATCCTGGAGCTCAAGGCCATCCCAGATGGTCGGGCCCGGGGCGTGGTCATCGAGGCTCGGTTGGACAAAGGCCGTGGTCCGGTGGCAACGGTGCTCGTGCAGCGCGGCGTGCTCAAGCACGGGGACAACTTCGTGAGTGGTGACGTCACCGGTCGCGTGCGAGCTATGACCGACTACGCTGGCGTTAAGTCCAAGAGTGCGGGGCCTTCTACGCCGGTCGAAATTATCGGCCTGGACGGCGTTCCCGAAGCCGGCGACAGCTTTGCCGTGGTGGACGACTCTTCGCGCGCAGACCAGGTAGCCGAACACAGGAAAGACGTCGCGAGAAAGGCTCAACTGGCTTCTTCTACCCGGCTCTCGCTGGAAGATTTCCAGAAGCACGTAGCATCCGGTGAAGTGGCTGAATTCAAGGTAGTGGTTAAGGCCGACGTGAAAGGTTCGGCCGAAGCCCTGTCCGCGGCTCTCGAACAGATCGGAACCGACGAGGTCACCTTGTCAGTCATCCACAACGGGGTTGGAGCCATCAACGAATCAGACGTTCAGTTGGCCCTTGCTTCTGGTGCCGTTGTCATCGGTTTTCATGTGAGACCCGAGGGTAAGGCCCGCACCCTTGCAGAGCGTGAAGGCGTTGACCTGAGACTCCACGAGGTGATTTATGAGGCTCTCGACGAGGTGAAGCTCGCGATGGAAGGCCTCCTTGCGCCCGACGTCAAGGAAATATCGCAGGGCCGCGCCGAGGTGCGAGACACCTTCGGAGTGCCAGGCGGTACGACCATCGCCGGCAGTTATATCAATGAGGGCAAGGTCAAGAGGGGAGCCCATTGCAGGCTCGTCAGGGACGGGGTCGTGACCTACAATGGCACCATCTCAAGCTTGAGGCGGTTCAAGGAGGATGTGCGCGAAGTGCAGTCCAGTTACGAGTGCGGTATCGGGCTCGACAAGTTCAATGACATCAAGGTCGGCGATGTTGTCGAAACCTTCGAACTCGAAGAAGTCCGTCGTACCCTGGAATCGCCTTACGCGGGCAAACCGGCTGGCTCGGCAGGCGCCTGAGCCAGAATGAGCGGATCGCTGGGGTGGTCGTGGGCGTTCTCAGCCTGGTGATGTACCTGCCCGGCAATCGCTCCCTGAAAGGTAAACGTTCGGTGGTTAAAGCAATCAAGGCAAAGGTCTCGAATCGCTACAACGTATCGGTCGCCGAGATCGACCGATTGGACGATGTTGCTTCAATAGGACTCGGGGTCGTGCAAGCCGGTAATGAAAAAGACCACGTGGATCGCTGCCTGAGGACGGTGGCGCGCTTTGTTGAAGGATTACGGTTGGCCCAGTCCGGCGAAGAAGAATACATCTTCGACAATTACTGAATTGAAATTCGATGCCTTCTGTTAGAACACGAAGAATAGCCCGAGAAGTGATATCGGCGCTCGCCGGCATAGTTGACCAGGAACTGCGCGATCCGCGCGTTCAGGGTGTTACGTTTACCGCCGTGGACATGAGCCCGGACCTCAAGCACGCAAGGGTGTTTTATTCGACCCGGGGAAATGAACAGCAGCAGCGGGAGTGCAGTCGCGGCCTCGTCGCGGCCTCTGGCTACTTGCGGCGAGAGCTCGGCCGCAAACTGGCGCTGAGATTTACGCCCGACCTGGCATTCACGCTCGACGGTTCGCTCGAAAGAGCCGAACGAATCCAAAGACTTTTGTCCGGAGCGGACACGGGGGAAGCAAAGCGATGAAAAACCGCAAGGGCATTGACGGCATACTACTCGTAGATAAGCCTGTCGATATGAGTTCCGCTTCTGCGGTCGCTCGGGTCAAGCGGGTACTGGGCGGGGTGAAGGTTGGCCACCTCGGAACTCTCGATCCCCTGGCCTCGGGTTTGTTGCCCCTGTGCCTGGGCCTGGGCACCAAGGCAGCTCCCTGGCTCAACAGCGCCACAAAAACCTACACCGGGGTAATCCGACTTGGTGTTCTCACTGATACTCTGGATCGCGGAGGCGAGGTCGTTGCTACCAGCCCGGTACCAGTACTGGCCGATATTGATCTCGATGAACTGGCCGACAGGTTCACGGGCTCGCTCAGTCAGGTCCCCCCGGTCTACTCGGCTATCAAGAAAGACGGCGTTCCTATGTACAAGCGGGCTCGGCGGGGTGAAGAAGTGGAACTCGAGCCGCGCGAAGTCACTATATTTGCGCTCAAACTCACGGTTCAGGACCCCTCGGCCCTCGAGTTCAGCGTTCACTGCTCAAAGGGCACCTATGTTCGTGCCCTCGCGAGAGACCTGGGCGAGGCCATCGGCTGTGGCGCGCATATGGAATCCCTCGTCAGGACAACTTTCGGGCGTTTTCGCATTGAAGATGCAGCGTCCATGGATAATCTCGAAGATAGCGACGGTAGCGAGCTCGAGGCAGCAGTTTTGCCCTTATCCAAGGCCCTTGCCCACCTTGAATCGTTGGAGGTGGACGACCGGGGAGCCAGCGGCCTGAGGCAGGGACGGCAGGACGTTCTCGGAGTTCTACGGCGCCCTCAGGACGGCGAATCCGCCATGGTAACCCGGGCTGGCTGCCTGGTGGCGGTAATCAGCGAGCAGAGCGGCCTGTGGAAACTCGAGCGGGTTTTTGCGGGCTGACGCTGGTTTGCGCGGGCGAAGGGTAGCTGATAACGATTGGTGGTTGAATCGAACTAAGGAACGTTAAGGAAGAGTTGAATACCCAGTGACGACCACGTTACAAAGCACGCAGAAAGTTATCGGAGATTTCAGGACCCACGAATCGGATACCGGTTCGCCCGAAATCCAGGTCGCTTTGCTGACCAACCGCATCAATTACCTGACCGGCCATTTTAAGACCCACCCCAAGGACAATCACTCCCGGCGTGGCCTTCTTAAAATGGTAAGCCAGAGACGCAAGATGCTCGACTACCTCAAGCGAACGGCTTACGATCGCTACCTGGCACTGATTGAGCGCTTGGGCCTGCGCAAATAACAAAACCGCGCAGCGCTGTGAGCGGCGAGACCAGCGGGTTTGGCAGTATAACGGGGCGGGGGCGCCTCATTTCAACGAAAATCTTTGACTATTGTAATTCCCGGGAGGGGAAAGGAGAGCTCTGTAATGATTAAAAAAGTAGAATTGGAATTGGGTGGCAAGACACTCACACTTGAAACCGGCCGCATAGCCAGACAGGCCGATGGCGCCGTCTTCGTAACCTACGGGGATACCGTGGTCCTCGTGACAGCGGTGTCTGCACACCGGGTTCGAGAGGGAATTGATTTTTTTCCACTGACAGTTGAGTACCAGGAGAAGACCGCTGCCGCCGGCAAGATCCCGGGTGGCTTCTTTAAAAGGGAAGGGCGCCCCAGTCCTGCCGAGATCCTGACCTGTCGCATTATCGACCGTCCCATACGTCCGCTTTTCCCCAAGGGCTATGGTTTTGAAACACAGATCATCGCCACCGTGCTGTCGTACGACCGCACCGCGGGTCCTGATGTGGCCAGTCTCATCGGTGCCTCGGCGGCGTTGACGATATCTGATATTCCATTCGCCGGCCCCCTGGGTGCTGTCAGGCTTGGCCGTATCGACGGTAAAGTCGTGATCAACCCCGGTGTTGACGAAATGGAGAACAGCGACATCGACATCCTGATGGCCGCGAGCCGCGACGCCATAGTGATGGTTGAGGGCGGAGCTGGCGAAGTTGCCGAAGACGAGATTCTCGATGCCCTCTACCAGGGACACGAGGCCATACAGCCGATAATCGATGCCCAGGATAAGTTGGCTTCAGAAGCCGGGCGCGAAAAACGCAGCTACGTTCCGCCGCAGCGCGATGATGAACTCATCGAGAAGGTGCGCAAACTCGCGACCACGGGGCTTGAGAAAGCTTATTCCGTCAAGGAGAAGCTTGAGCGTTACGCCGCCCTCGACGCCTTCAAGGCGGAGTTCATGGAAGGGCTTCCCGAGGACCTGGCCGAGCGCGGTGGCGATGTCAGCGCTGCCCTGGGAGTCGTCAAGCAGGAAATGGTTCGCGGCGCGATCACCAAGGACCACAAGCGCCTCGATGGCCGTGGGCTAGCGGACGTACGTTCCATTTCCGTAGAGACCGGAGTGCTCCCGCGCACGCACGGTAGCTCCCTGTTTACGCGCGGTGAAACCCAGGCCCTCGTCACGGCGACGCTTGGTACAGGCGCCGATGAACAGCGAATCGATTCGCTGGCCGGCGATCACTTCAAGCGTTTCATGATGCACTACAATTTTCCTCCTTACTGTGTTGGCGAAGCCAAGATGCTGCGCAGTGCCGGGCGCAGGGAAATTGGCCACGGTATGTTGGCCGAGCGTGCCCTCACCCCGGTATTGCCCGACGTTGAGGACTTTCCGTACACCTTTCGTGTCGTGTCTGAGATCACCGAGTCGAACGGTTCGTCTTCGATGGCTTCGGTCTGCGGTGGAGCTCTCGCTTTGATGGACTGCGGCGTGCCGATCAAGGCACCTGTAGCTGGCATAGCGATGGGGCTCATTCGCGAGGATGGCGAGCACACTGTGCTTTCCGACATCCTCGGTGACGAAGATCACCTGGGTGACATGGACTTCAAGGTTGCGGGTACCGAGAAGGGTATCACCGCGGTGCAGATGGACATCAAGATCGACGGTATCCCCCGCGACGTAATGCGTGACGCGCTCTACCAGGCGCGGGACGGTCGCCTGCACATCCTTGGCGAGATGGCCAAGGCTCTTGCGGCACCTCGCGAAGAAGTGTCGGAGTACGCGCCGCGAATCGAGACGATGAAAATCGATCCTGATAAGATCCGTAATGTCATCGGCGCCGGCGGCAAGGTGATACGCGGTATCGTCGAGCAGACCGGTTGCAAGATCGACGTGCAGGATGACGGCACGGTGCTGGTAGCTTCGTCGGACAGGGACTCCCTGCTCAAGGCGATGGACATCATCGAGGGGCTGACAGCTTCACCGAAGATCGGCCGCATCTACGATGGTACCGTACGCAAGATCATGGCATTCGGCGCTTTTGTCGAAATCCTGCCGGGCACCGACGGTTTGGTTCACATCTCGCAGCTTGCCGAAGAGCGAGTCGAGAACGTGACCGACATCGTCAAGGAAGGCCAGCAGGTTCGGGTCAAGGTGCTGGAGGTCGACCGCCAGGGCAAGATTCGCCTGAGCCTCAAGGACGCAGTAAGGGATCAAGACGGGGAGGCCGAAGCCAGCGTTGGCGCCTGAAGTTCGCTCTACCCGGCTCGAGAACGGCCTGCGGGTCGTTACCGAGTCGGTGCGCGATGTCCCCTCTGTATCCCTCGGCGTGTGGCTTGAGACTGGTTCGCGCCACGAGGGCCAGTCGACCAACGGCGTATGCCATTTTCTCGAGCACTTGTTTTTCAAGGGCACCGAGAAGAGAACCCCGCGGCAGATAGCCGAAGAGATCGAAGGTGTCGGCGGCACGATCGATGCCTTCACCGACAAGGAGCAGACCTGTTTTTTGACCCGCACTCTTGCGGAACATCTCGAACTATCGGTCGATGTCCTTGCCGACCTCCTGCTCAACTCTACTTTTCTCTCGGAGGATATCGAACTCGAGCGGGAAGTGATCATACATGAGATCCAGGACGCGGAAGCGATCCCCGAGGACTACATCTACGATTTCTACCTCCACTCCTGGTGGCCCGGTCATCCGCTGGGCTTACCGGTGGCGGGTACGGTTGCCAGCGTCGCGGCTATCAACCGCGATGAAATACTTGAGCAGGCACGAAAGGCGGTTCGCTCGGACCACATCGTGGTGTCGGCCGCGGGCGCGGTTGACCACGAGCAACTGGTGGACTGGTGCCGCGAGAAATTTGCAGGGCTCGTTCCCTCCGTCACAGAAAGTGAAACCGACAGACCGGATTACAACCCGGGGGTGTTTGTCTGCGAGCGCGAACTGGACCAGGCCCATCTGCTTCTCGGCTTGCCCGGCATCTCGGTAACCGACCCTCGTTACGCCGCAGCAGAGGTGCTAGTAGCTGCGCTGGGGGGAGGAATGAGTTCGCGGCTCTTCCAGTCAGTGAGGGAGGAACGGGGCAAGGCTTACTCGGTGTACGCGTTTCTCTCGCCTTACCGGGACATAGGCTACACGGGCATCTACGCGGCCACCGGCGGATCCGACGTCGAGGAAGTGCTGGACCTCGTTTTCCAGGAGCTCACGGCGATTAAGCAGCGAGGCCTGGACCCCGGCGAACTCGCCCGCACGCGCGAGCAAATCGCAGGGGCTTGCCTGCTGTCCCTCGAGTCGATGGAGAGTCGGATGGGCCGAATTGCCCGTAACCAGCTCTACTTCGGGCGCGAGATTGCAGTAGACGAGGTCGTGGCCGAAGTCCGTGCGGTGAGCAACCAACAAGTAATGGAGATAGCGTTCGATATACTCAGTACCGACCGGGCCGGGCTGGCCCTGGTGGGCGATGCCGGCGTGGGTACCGTCTCCCTGCCCCTACCCTGAGTGGGACCCTGTATGGGGTTGAAAATTGCTATAACGCGGGTTGGAGACGTGAGCGTCGATTTACCGCAACGCATGACCGAGGGCTCTGTGGGAATGGACCTTCGCGCGGCCCTCAAAGTGGCGCTGGAACTTGTGCCCAGCGAACGCGCAGCAATCCCCTGTGGGTTTGCGATTGCCATACCCCGGGGGTACGAGGGCCAAGTAAGGCCGAGAAGCGGCCTCGCTCTCAAGCAGGGATTATGTGTCCCTAATTCGCCGGGAACGATAGACCCGGATTACAGGGGCGAGGTGGCGGTTATTGTCGCTAACTTCGGCAACGATACGGTCCGTATAGAGCCAGGACAGCGTGTTGCGCAGCTGGTGATTTGTCCGGTTGCGGTGGCGGATTTCGACGAGGTCGAAGAGCTCGAACCCTCGAACAGGGGTTCTGGTGGTTTCGGCCATACCGGGAGCGCCTGACAGCACCTGGCCTGTTTGCACTGGGAGCTAGCCGGCTGATCCGGCCTTACTTGAAATATGATACCTCGTTACACCAGGGATCGAATGGGTTCGACTTGGTCGGACCAGCACCGCTACGACCTCATGCTCGAAGTCGAGATCCGCGTGTGCGAGGCCCTCGCCAAGCGCTCGGTAATACCGGGTGACGCGGCCCGCCGCATCCGAGCGAAAGCCAGTGTAGACGGCTCACGAGTGGCTGAAATCGAGGCCGAGGTACATCACGACGTTATAGCTTTCGTTAGCGCCGCAGCCGAAAGCGTGGGTGAAGACGGCCGCTACCTGCACTATGGAATGACGTCCTCCGATGTTCTTGACACCGCTTTTGCCCTGCAGCTGGTCGAAGCCGCAGACCAACTGCTGGAAGGCGTCTCGACGCTCATGGAGGCCGTGCGATCAAGAGCGAGGGAGCATAGAGACACCCCCACAGCCGGGCGCTCTCACGGTATACACGCGCAACCCACTACCTTCGGTCTCAAGTTGGCCGGTTGGTACGCCGAGCTACAACGGGACCGGTTCCGGCTGCTGACCGCGCGAGAGACCATAGCGAGCGGTAAACTTTCGGGTGCCGTCGGCACTTACGGTGTAAATGGGCCTGACATCGAGGCCGAAGTTCTCGAGGGGCTTGCCCTGGCGGTCGAGCCGGTGGCCACGCAGGTAGTCCCCCGGGACCGGCACGCTGAATTCTTCTGCACGCTGGCTGTATTGGCCGGTGGGCTGGAGCGTTTCGCGACCGAAATACGTCACCTGCAGAGAACCGAGGTGGGCGAAGTCCTCGAATCCTTCAGTAAGGGGCAGAAGGGCTCGTCTGCCATGCCGCACAAGCGCAATCCCATTCTGACCGAGAACATAAGCGGACTGGCGCGCCTCGTCCGTGCCAATTCACTGGCCGCACTTGAGAACATAGCCCTGTGGCACGAACGCGATATTTCGCATTCCTCGGTGGAACGGGTGATAGCACCCGATTCGACGATTGCGCTTGATTTCATGCTCGCGCGCATGACCTCTGTGGTTAGCGGCATGGAGGTTCGGCCCGAAGCAATGGCGGCTAACCTGGAGCGTACCGGCGGCAGGATGTTCTCGGAGAAAATTCTCCTCGCCCTGGTCGAGAACGGGATCTCCCGCGACGAAGCCTACCGCTGGGTTCAGCGTTGCGCACTGGCGGAGGGCGATTTCCGCACCAACGCGGAGAAAGATGCCGATATCAGCCGCGTGCTCGATGCCAGCAGGCTCGAGAAGGCATTCGATATACAGGCCGCGCTGGGCCATGCGCACGAAGTATTTGACCGCGTGATAGAGGAGGGGACATAAACATGGCGACAAGCGGAAAGATGATCGCGGAGGGTAAGGCCAAGCGTATTTACGAGACCGACGATCCCGAGCTCCTGATGTTTTATTTCAAGGACGACGCGACCGCGTTTAACGCGCAGAAGAAAGGCACCATCGAGTCCAAGGGAATTCTCAACAACAGGATTTCCCGCCGCTTCTTTGAATTGCTGCGGGAAAACGGAGTTGAAAATCACTTTGTTGATTGTCCGTCCGAGCGCGAAATGCTGGTGCGTAAGGTCGAGATCATTCCGGTCGAAACCGTAGTGCGTAACATCATCACCGGCAGCCTGCAGAAACGCTGTGGGCGGCCGGAAGGTGAAACACTGCCGCGACCCATCGTAGAGTATTTCTACAAGGACGATGACCTCGGCGATCCGATGATCAACGATGAACACATCCTGATCTTCTCGTGGGCCACGCGCGAGGAGCTCGACGAAATTCATCGGCAGGCCTTGGCCGTGAACGCCATTCTGGAGCCGTTCATGCGTGAAAGGGGAGTGCTCCTGGTGGACTTCAAGCTGGAGTTCGGGCGGGACTCTACGGGCAAGGTGTTGCTGGCAGACGAGATCTGTCCTGATACCTGCCGCTTCTGGGATATTGAAACCCGCAAGAAGCTGGATAAAGACAGGTTCAGGCAGGACATGGGTGGAGTTGAAGACGCCTACCAGGAAATTGCACGGCGGGTAGCCGGCTGAAGGGGGAAAAATGGATTTCGTTGCCAGGGTTTACGTGACTCCCAAGAAAGCGATTCTCGACCCGCAGGGTAAGGCCGTGGCTTCGTCTCTGCAGGCGCTGGGCTACGACGGAGTCGATGATGTTCGTCTAGGCCGATATATCGAGCTGCGATTGAGCGGCGTTACCGGAAACGAAGCCGCGGGAAGTAGAGTTGACGAGATGTGCCGTCGCCTGCTGGCCAACGACGTCATCGAGGACTACCGCTTTGACATCGAGGAGAAGCTCGAGGAGCAGGGAGCCTGATCGTGACCTGGGGTGTAATCGTTTTTCCTGGTTCCAACGATGACCGAGATACGCGGCACGTGCTCGCGGATGTGATGGGCGCCGATGTGCGGATGCTCTGGCACAAGGATACCGACCTCAAGGGCGTAGACGCGGTCGTTTTGCCGGGTGGATTTTCCTACGGCGACTACCTCAGGGCTGGAGCCATCGCCAGAATATCGCCCGTGATGGAAGAAGTAGCTCGTTTTGCGAACGCAGGCGGCCCGGTGCTCGGAATCTGCAACGGCTTCCAAGTGCTATGCGAAGCAGGATTGCTGCCCGGTGCGCTCATACGCAACAGTGGCTTGCGCTTCGTTTGCCGCGATGAAGCGATCGAGGTGGCGAACACCGCGACGGCGTTCACTGCTTCTTGCTCGGGCGGCGAGGTTCTGCGTATCCCGGTAAAACACGGGTGCGGTTGTTATGTACTCGAGAGAAACAAGCTCGAAGAACTCGAGGGGCGAGGCGGGGTTGTATTTCGTTACGCGGACACAGCGCCAAACGGCTCGGTGAACAACATAGCCGGCGTGTGCAATGAGCGCGGTAACGTTGTTGGTCTGATGCCGCACCCGGAGCACGCTGTCGATCCCGCGCTTGGCATGGTTGATGGGCGGGTCTTGTTTGAGTCGGTCACGGCCTGGGCAGTAAATGGTGTAGCCGCATGATTCACGGCAGCGACAGGACGATAGATGAAGCCCTGGCTACGGAGCACGGCCTCAGTGCTGAAGAATACGCGGCCATTCTCCAGCATCTCGGGCGCACGCCAACAATAGAAGAACTGGGCGTGTTTTCGGTGATGTGGTCGGAGCACTGCAGCTACAAGAGCTCGCGGGTGCATCTCAAAAGATTCCCGGTCACTGGACCGGCGGTGCTGCAGGGTCCGGGCGAGAACGCTGGAGCCGTGGATATCGGTGGTGGAATGGCCGCGATATTCAAGATCGAGAGTCACAACCACCCCTCTTACGTCGAGCCGTACCAGGGGGCGGCTACTGGTGTGGGCGGAATACTGCGGGATATTTTCACCATGGGCGCGAGACCTGTGGCTAACATGAACGCCCTGTTTTTCGGTGAGCCCGAAGACGAACGCACCCCGTACCTGCTCTCTGGGGTCGTTTCCGGGGTAGGCGACTACGGCAACAGCGTTGGTGTGCCAACCGTAGGTGGCCAGGTTAACTTTGACGCCGCTTATAACGGCAACATACTTGTCAACGCTTTTTCGCTCGGTATTGCCAAGGCCGACAACATCTTCAGCGCGGTGGCGAGTGGCGAAGGAAACCCGGTGCTCTACGTTGGCTCGCGCACTGGTCGTGACGGCGTTCACGGCGCCAGCCTGCTTGCGTCCTCCGAGTTCAAAGAAGAATCAGAACAGATGAAACCAACCGTGCAGGTCGGCGACCCCTTCGCGGAGAACCTCCTGATCGAGGCCTGCCTCGAAGTTCTCGAGGGCGACGATGTCGTGGCCATACAAGACATGGGCGCCGCTGGTTTGACTAGTAGTTCGGCGGAGATGGCAGGGCGGGGCGGCGTGGGCATCTCTCTAGACCTCGACAAGGTCCCTCTACGGGATTCTTCGGTGAGTGCTTACGAGATCCTGCTGTCGGAATCCCAGGAACGAATGCTGTTGGTGGTCAAGCAGGGGCGGCAGGGAGCTGTCGCCGAGCTTTTTGCTCGCTGGGACCTGGAGTGCGTCGAAGTAGGAGTGGTCACCGGTGACGGAAGGTTGCGCGCGAGCTGGCGTGGCGAGGAGATACTGTCTATCCCCGTCGGCGCGCTCACTGACGACGCTCCCGCTTACAAGCGGCCGATCAAAGAACCAGCCGCCAGGTCGATCAGTAGTGGTGGTGTACCCGGTGATGGGGAACTCACCGACCCTGCTTCCGCGTTGCTGGAGATGTTGGCTTGCCCGGAACTTTGCAGTCGACGTTGGGTTTTTGAGCAATACGACTCCTGGGTAGGTGCGAACACCGTTCTGCACCCGGGTGGCGACGCCGCCGTAATACGGGTAGCCGAAACCGGTGCTGGGTTGGCCATGACAGTGGACTGCAATCCGAACTACGTGGCCAGCGATCCTTACCGGGGTGCCCAACACGCGATAGCCGAGGCGGTGCGAAATATATCTGTAACCGGCGCGACACCGCTAGCGGTTAGCGATTGCCTGAATTTTGGGAGCCCCGAAAAACCCGAGGTGATGTGGCAGTTCAGCGAGGCGGTAGACGGGATGGCCGCAGCTTGCCGACACTTCGGCACGCCGGTTATCTCGGGCAACGTGAGCTTTTATAATGACACCCGGGGCGAATCGATCCCCCCGACGCCGGTGGTCGCCATGGTCGGCCTGATGGCCGATTCAGCTACGGCGGTGGGCTGTGCGGTCGGCGGCCCAGGCCGCAGGATCTATCTCCTCGGTGCCGGTGTGGCTGAACTTGAAGGCAGTGTTTTTGAGCGCCTTTACGGCAAGAACCCAGTAGGTGGGGTGCCCGCTCTCGACCTCGATGCCGAAAAAAAATGCTCGGCCTTGTGCGTGGACCTCGTGCAGCAGGGGCTCGTCACCGCCGCCCACGATCTATCCGAGGGGGGCCTGGCGGTTGCCCTTGCCGAGATGGCGGTGCAGGAGGGCTCATGTGGCATTGTCGCCCGGGTGCCCGATCATGGCCGCTTGGATAATTCCATGTTCGGCGAGAGCGCTACGCGAATACTGGTTGTCGTTGAAGCTGGGGACACAGACGCTGTAGAAGCTGCGGCAGCGGCCAGCGGGGTGTCCTGTCTATTGCTCGGCGAAACCGGCGGCGACCGTTTTCGGCTGCAACGCGATGGAGACACGACTCACCCGCTGCTGGATCTCGAACTGGCCCAGCTACGGGCTGCCCGCGAGCACACTCTGCCGGCCATCGCAGCAGGTCTTAAGGATTTTGAAGCGGCATGATAACGAACAAAACAGAGGCGGTGGGCGAGTGATTTACGACAGTCGTGAAGATCGTTTCAACGAAGAGTGCGGGGTCGTAGGGGTATACGGCCGTCCGGAAGCCGCGAATCTCGCGTACCTGGGCCTGTATTCACTGCAGCACAGGGGGCAGGAAGGCGCTGGCATTGCCTCGAGCGACGGGAGCTCGCTGGTGCAGCACAGGGGACTTGGCCTGGTAGCCGATGTGTTTGACGAGGACGTCATACGGGCACTGGGCGGTGATATGGCCATTGGTCACAACCGTTATTCGACCAGCGGACAGACGCTGCTGCGTAATACCCAGCCCTTCGTAGTGGAATACGCCCTTGGTCCCCTGGCTGTTGCCCACAACGGCAATTTCGTCAACACCGAGCTGCTCAGGGCCAATCTCGAGGCCCACGGGTCTATTTTTCAATCCACGGTGGATACCGAGGTCCTCATACACCTCATCGCCAGCTACAATCGTTCTACGCTGCTCGAGCGCACTATAGACGCGCTGCGGGTCGTTGAGGGGGCGTACTCGGTCTTGTTTATGTCTGACCGGGAAATGATCGCCGCCAGGGATCCCAACGGCTTCAGGCCCATGGTCATCGGCCGTTTCGAAGGTGGGGGCTACGTAGTGGCGTCGGAAACTTGTGCCCTGGATCTCATGGAAGCCGAGTACGTGAGAGAGGTGGAGCCTGGAGAGCTGATTCACTTCAGGGATGGCAGCATGAAGAGCATACATCCCTTCGAAAAACGTGAGCGCCACGCCTGTATTTTTGAACATATTTACTTTGCCCGCCCTGACAGCATGGTTTTTGGTACCCACGTCTACGGCAACCGCAAGGAGTTCGGAAGGCAACTGGCGCGCGAAGCACCAGTGGAAGCGGACATCGTGATACCAGTACCCGACTCGGGTGTACCGGCAGCCCTGGGTTACGCCGAGGAATCAGGCATTCCCTTCGAGATGGGCCTCATCCGCAACCACTACGTGGGCAGGACCTTCATCGAACCGCAGGATTCGATCCGCCACTTCGGTGTAAAGGTCAAGCTCAATCCTCAGCGCGAAATCCTGGCGGGAAAGCGGGTTGTCATCGTCGACGATTCGATAGTGCGTGGCACCACGAGTCGCAAGATAATCCGTACTATACGCGCCGCAGGTGCGCGCGAGGTGCATTTCAGGGTGAGTTCTCCGCCGACCACCGGGCCCTGCTATTACGGGGTGGACACACCTACTCACGGTGAGCTCGTGGCCAATAATCATAGCCTGGAAGAAATCCGCCAATACATCCTCGCCGACTCGCTGGCCTACCTGAGCGAGGCCGGCATGTACTCCTTTCTTGGCGGCAAGGATCCCGGTTTCTGTGACGCGTGTTTTACTGGTCGCTATCCGCTGGGCGCGGCCGAGACCGCGGCCGGGGGGCAGATGCACTTGTTCCAGTCCGGCGATAAGAAACGCGGGCCACGCCTGCGTGTCGTGAAAGAGTAAGAGCTCCGACTGCAGCTGCGTTTTTTAAATTACGGTCGGCCGGCGCCAGGTAATGTCGTCCAGGTCAGGACAGTCAACATTATAATGGAGGCCGCGGCTTTCCCTCCTTCCCCTGGCACATTGAACCAGCAGGTCGGCTACCAGCGCTAGATTGCGCAGCTCAAGCAGGTCGCCCGTTATCCTGAAATCCCAATAGTACTGTTGGATCTCGTCGCGCAGCATGCTGATACGCTTGGCTGCTCGCTCGAGCCTCCTGTCACTGCGCTCGATGCCCACGTAGTTCCACATGAGCTGACGAATTTCGTCCCAGTTGTGCTTGATGACCACCGATTCGCCTTCGTCACTGGCGTCACCGGTCACCCAGCTCGGAAACACGGGTGGTGCGACGTCGTCTTCGCTCGTCCTTTTCCTGGCGTGTTCAGCCGCACGGTGGGCAAACACGAGTGCTTCGAGAAGGGAGTTAGAGGCGAGCCGGTTTGCTCCGTGCAGACCCGTCATGGCGACCTCGCCGATCGCGTATAGTCGGTCGAGATTGGTCGCACCCACCGAGTCAGTCACCACGCCTCCACAGAGATAGTGGGCGGCAGGAACCACGGGCACTCGCTCGGAGGGTACGTTTATTCCGAGAGAACGACATTTTTCGAGAATTCGCGGAAAACGCGCGCTCATGAAATCGTCGGTGAAGCCCGTGAGGTCAAGGTGCACGTATTCCAGGCCTTCTTTCTTCATCTGGTGGTCAATAGCCCTCGCAACTATGTCTCGCGGAGCCAGTTCGGCGCGGTGATCGTAGGCCTCGAGGAAATAATTTCCTGACGGTGTACACAGTCTTGCTCCTTCGCCGCGCAAGGCTTCGGTTACGAGAAAAGACTTGGCGCTGGGGTGGTACAGGCAGGTAGGATGAAACTGCATAAACTCCAGGTTCGCTACGCGACAGCCGGCGCGCCGGGCCATAGCGAGGCCGTCTCCGCTGGCCACGTCGGGGTTGGATGTATACAGGTAGACCTTGCCGGTTCCGCCGCTTGCAAGGACGGTGTGGCTGGCGACTATCGTTCGTACTTCACCGCTGTCGGCATCAAGAACGTAGGCTCCCCAGCAGGAGGCTGCACCCTTGGAGAGGCCGAATTTTTCATCTACCAGCAGATCGACGGCATGATGACCTTCGAAGACATCGATTGAAGCGTGATTACGTACCTTTGCCACCAAGGCGCGTACAAGCTCGGCGCCCGTCTGGTCGGCAGCGTGCAACACACGGCGATGCTCGTGGCCACCCTCGAGCCCAAGATCAAGCTCGCCAGAATTGCCCGCCACCGTTGAAAACCGTACTCCCGACTCCAGCAATTCTGCGATCCTCGCTGGCCCCTCCGCCACGACGTCGCGCACTATATCCTCGGAGCACAAGCCCGCTCCCGCAGAAATGGTGTCCGCGGCATGGCTTTCCAGCGAATCGTCGCTGCCCCATACCGCCGAGACACCGCCCTGGGCCATGGCCGTGTTTGAGTCCAGCAGGGAGCGCTTGGTCACCAGCGCAACCCTGCCCGCATCTGCAGTTTTGATCGCAAAACTCAGCCCGGCGAGTCCGCTGCCGATCACGAGATAGTCGTAGCTTGTCTGTTTCACGGAAGGTTATGATAAACATTGGAAGCGAAGGAACAAGCTGCGCGTTGGGCGCCTTTTTTCGTGCGTGCGGCGGCGGGGCTATTTGCAATAGTGGAGGTCCGGGAGATGGGACGATGACTGGTAATTGGCGTCAGAGATCGGACAGCGGAGGGTGGGTTCCCCACGCTCAATTACCAAACGTGCTGAGCGTGGCGCGTATCTGCGCGGTTCCCTTGTTGGTATGGTTGCTGGACCGCCCGTCCCAGGGCTACGCGCTCACGGCCTTTTTCCTTTTTTTCATCGCGTCCATGACCGACATTCTCGACGGCTACCTCGCCCGTAAGTACAATCTCGAAAGCCCGCTCGGCAAACTGCTTGACCCCCTCGCTGATAAGTTACTGGTGGTCTCCGCTCTTTTGATGTTGGCCTTGATCAACCGGGAACCGGGAATACCCGGCTGGTTCATGGTCATCGTAGTTGGCCGGGAAATCGCAGTGACCGGGCTAAGAAGTATCGCCGCCAGCGAGGGCCTGGTGCTCGCAGCCGAAGCCAGCGGCAAAATGAAAATGATCCTGCAGACGGTAGGCATCCACGCCCTCATACTCCACTACACTTACTTCGGGGTTAATTTTTACCTCCTGGGCATGGTGATGTTGTCCATAGGCACGGTTGTCGGCCTGTGGTCGGCTGCTGCGTATCACTTGTCAGTATTTCGTCAGCTTGGTGGCCGACGACGCCCGGGGTAGGCCACCAAAGCTCAGCAGCACTTGCAAAGTGCAGCAGGCGTGGTCAACATATGGATTCGCGTCTTACGCGGGTGTAGCTCAGCTGGCTAGAGCATCTGCTTGCCATGCAGAAGGTCGTGGGTTCGAATCCCATCACCCGCTCCATTGAATACACCGTAATTCCAGTTAGTTAGGTGCGCTTCGGGCCTACGCCGCTTTTTCGTTTCAGTATCATTCTGGCACTGGACAATGCTCTCACCGCTGGTGTAGCCTCATCGCAGGTAACGCTGCTGGCCTACCCAGGGGGGGGCTGACGGTGACCGGGGAGAAAACACGTGGAATCTACAGCAGGAAGGATACTCGATGTCGCTACCGACCTGTTCTCCCGGATCGGTTACGATGGTGTAGGCATAAGGGACATTGCGCGCGATGCAGAGGTTACGCCAGGTGCGATCAACTACTATTTTGGTCGCAAGGAATTGCTCTTCCGAGAGTGCGTAAGCGAACTGGTCAGGAGATACGTGAGGGACGCGCAAGGTTATATTGATCGCGACGATCTCTGCGGACTCTATATGAATTTTCAAACCTGGGCTGCGCGCAATCCGCAGTTACTCCGTCTTTGGGTCAGCGCTGAAATTTCCGACAGCGAAGATCGCCGCGAGTTTATTCACGAACACGTGGCTATGCCGATCTGGAAGATCCTTGCCCATGAAATTCCAGTCGGTGCCCAGCCCGAGGACAGAATGATGTTACTCACTTTCATTGGCAGCGTGCTGATGGCCGAGGTAGTGGACGACAATCTTTTGCGCACGATGATCGGGGGCGCTGGCGTCAGAACAGATGAGGTCTGGAGCAGGATGCGGCTCGACATGCTGAGTCTCTGGGCTATGCGCAAGGTTGAGCAGCAAACCACCGACATCGCCGTTTGATCGGCACCCAACCCGGCACTACAGAAAGTTCTTTTCTCGAAGCCCTAGTCAACGACCAACAAGACTGACATACGCTGGCCCTACGGCTGTGCGATGCCATGTGATCGGCTGTAGCTGGCGCCTCAGTGCCGGGCAGGCTCGAAAAAAAATTATTTAATCCACCTGGGGGGGATTGTTACCCGCTTGGGGATAGGTCAGTTTTGGAGTCAACGCGGCCCCCCGTCCGGGGCCACGGGGGTCATATGCTTCACAAAAAGACTAGATTTTTTTCCTCGAAGTTACTCTTTACTGGCCGCTACATTGCGGTTGTTGCGATACTGCTCTTCGCTGCCGGGACAGCAAGTGCGCAAAAGGATGGCGATCTTCCATTCGATTGCGCTCCAGGCGACGGTTACGGGCGTACCGTCGTTTACGGTGGTGATTTCAACGGCGACGGCGTAGCCGATTTCGCCATCGGCGCGCCTTGCGCTTTTGTCAACGGCAAACTTGAAGCCGGTTACGTAGAAGTGCGGTCGGGAGCCGATGGGCGCAGGTTGCTCAAGCGCAAGGGCAAGCAGGAACGCCAGTTTTTTGGCAAATCAGTGGCGTTCACCCACGACATCAACGGCGACGGCAAAGCCGAGCTTATTGTTGGATCGCCGGGCTGGGACCGTCGCCCCTTGCTCGATCCCCTTACGGGTGAACTGGTCCAACGACTCAACTACGGCGCGTTCCACGTATTCGCATCACAGCGAGGTATAGCGTTGAGAGTATTCGGCACTGGCAGGCAGGGCTACTACGGCGAGACAGTGGCCGGCCTCGAAGACATCAACGGTGATGGAGTTGCTGACCTGGTTATCGGCGCGCCTGGTGAAAGAAATGCCGAGGGCAAGCGCTCTGGCGTGGTCTATGTACAGTCGGGCAAACGCAGAGAAATTTTAAACAAGATAGAGGGCGAGCGGCTCGGCGATCGATTCGGACGTACTCTCATTGCCGGCGGCGATCACGACGGCGACGGGGTAGTCGATTTTGTCGCCGGGTCGCCAGTTCTCAGGGGATTAGCCGGGGAGGAAAGCGGAGTACTTCGCGTATACTCCGGTATTTCCCCCCAGGAATTTATCCTCGACCTGCAAGGTGCCAGGCGTGACCACCTGGGTATATCAGCCGCATCAGTTGGAGATATAAATGGCGACGGGCTTGACGACATCGCTTACGGTTCCGAACTTGCCGATGATGTTGCAGTAAAGAAGGCGGGTACGGCTTCGGTGGCCAGTGCTTCAGATGGCGCAAGAATCCTTGGGGTAGTAGGCAGCAAACCGCAGAAGAACGCCCGTTTCGGAAGCTCAATAGCCGGTACTGGCGACGTTAATGGCGACGGAGTGCCCGATATTGTAGCGGGTGCACCGCAGGCCGACGCGGTCGATGGCTCCACCCTGATCCCGGATGCTGGACGTTTCCTGCTGTTTTCCGGCAGTGACGGTTCGCCGCTCCTGGAAGTCGACGGCTGGCGGCATTCGCTGCTTCTCGGCCAGGCCGTAAGCGCGGGTCCGGATCTTGATGGAGATGGCGTGAGTGAAATTCTGGTGGCGGCGCCGGGCGATGCCCCCCGACAACGCAGGGGCGCGGGCTCAGTTACAGCCTGGTCGCCGGTCAGCGGAGAACCAGTCAAGGTATTCAAAGGACGCCGCGGTCTCGAAACACGGGTGATAACCGTTGGCGTGGAGCCCAGAGAGGGACGTTCGGGTTTCGCGGTTTTCGGCTTTCTGCCCGATCGCCGGCAGCGAGGACTCCGTGCCAATATCTTTGCGGGAACCCGTCCGGGAGTCATGTCTATTGATCTCATCAATGACCAGCCGAAGGCGGCGCCAGGCACACTGAAGGTGGTGGTAGGGTCCGGTGCTGGAGCCAAGCATGGCTTGGTTGCGGTAATCGATTCGGCAAGGCGTAATTCAGTCACAGCGGTATTTGACGGTATGCAGGGCGTGGTGGGCCTCGTGGGCTCCAACGCAGCCGGTGGGTACTTCCAGGATGAAGATACCTTGCAGATAATTGCAGTACAGGCCGGTTCCCGTAACGGCGACGTCGTGGCCCAGGTTTTCGAGAGGTTCCAAGGTCCAGAGGGTACGTGGAGCCCGATTCGCCGGTTCGGTGTGTTTTCCGGCCCGGAAGCAGTTCTGAATAACGTGAGGATAGACGCGGGGGGCGCGACTGCTGCTGCCGGTGACTTGATTTCAAGCAGCGCAAAGCGCGATGAATTGTTAGTGGGTACGCAAAGTGGAGTCTCCGTTATCAGGATTTTTTCAGGGACGGGCTCGTTGTTGGACGAGTGGATCGCGTACTCACCTAGCGACGGTCACCGAGGAGCCAGCGTAGCCATTGGAGATGTCGATGGAGACGGCAATAACGACGTCGTGACTGTCCCGCGCTACGGCGGTGCCCAGGTCAAGGCTTTTTCAGCCAATGGCGAGCCATTGATCATGCCCGGTCAGATCGAGCCGGTGCGCTTCGAGGCTTTCGGACCGGATTTTACCGGTGGGGCGACCCTGGCATTGGCCGACGTTGACGACGATGGCGTACTGGAGGTTCTCTTGACCCCTTACCAGGTTAAGGGGGGCGCTGTGTCAGCCTATGAGTTTGACGGCAGCCTCGTAGAAGGTTGGGTCGATCTCAAGCCATACACGACCGGCTACACTTCGGTCGGCGGCACCGACGCTTTTCAACGACTCTAAGCGGAACTGACAACGGGAAAGGCCGCCCACGGCTCCGCCCTGTTGTCCTTTGTGGCGGCAAACGGGCGAGTCTATCCTGCGCTCATGAGCGAGCGCGAACGGCGGCCCCTTGACGGTATCAAGGTCCTGGATTTCAGCCACGTCCTGGCCGGTCCTTACTGCGGCCGTATTCTGTGCGACCTCGGTGCCGAAGTCGTCAAGGTCGAAGCCCCGGCCGGAGATGTTTCGCGGCGGCTGGGTGCGCGAAGGGCGGGTATCAGCGGTTACTTCATGCAGCAGAACTGCGGCAAGCTGAATATTTCCATTGATCTCAAGACCGAAGAAGGCGGCTCCCTCGCTGGACGACTGGTCAAGACAGCCGACGTGCTCATTGAAAACTTCAGGCCCGGGGTGATGCTGCGAGCCGGTTTGGGCCCGGAGGCGTCCCTGGCTGCTAACCCGGCGCTGGTCTATTGCTCAATAAGCGGCTTCGGCCATCAGAGCAGCTTGCGTGACAGGCCTGCTTTTGCCGGTATTGCCCACGCCACGACCGGAACACTGTACCGTCAAGGGAACTTTCACAGCCATGACCCCGAAGACTCGGTACTGGCGATAGGCGATACGGTCAGCGGCCTGCATTCTGTCATAGCCATACTCGCGGCCCTTAGGCTTCGCGAAAGCAGCGGCGAGGGTCAGTTCATCGACATGGCCATGCACGACGCGCTGCTTTCCATACAGGAGTGCGCGCACTCTTATCTCTTTGGAGAGGAGGGAACAGACGCAGACGTTTTCTGCTCCTGGGTCTACCGCTGCGGGGATGAGTTCGTGGCCATGCCTTCTGATCCGCGCGCTAACTGGGACCAACTCACGGCTGTTATGCAACGACCCGGACTCCTGGCCGATGAACGCTACTTGACTATAGAGCAGCGCAACGCCTGTCTTGATGAACTCGAAGCCCACGTGCAGGCCTGGATTGCCGACGAGGGCAGCGCCGACACCGTGGTTGAAAAACTCGCAGCGGCGGGATTACCGGGTGCTCGCGTGCTGAGCCTGGCCGAGGCCCTCGACTCCGACCAGGTGGCTGAACGCTCGATGGCGCCGGAGATGGACGATCGTAGTGGCTCGACTTGCCGCGTACTCAACACCCCGTATCGTTTTTCTAACGCGCGGGCCGGGGTAAGGGGACGGCCCGCCTACAGGGGTGAGAACAACCGCGAGGTGCTTGAGCGTTGGCTCGCTGCCGAGGCCGACGAGATAGATGCTTTGCAGGGGGCAGGAGTCCTGTCTGACCGCCTGCCGAGCGATTAGCCGCGTCAGGCCGGCTTTATCGCCGTCCCCCTGTAAACGGGCAGCAGTGTCCAGTCCTCGCTGCCACAGGCTTTGACCTGCAGTTCTTCGTAGCCGCTGTCACGAATCAGGTCTACCGAGTTCCGATTCAGGTTGCAGCCACCCGCGATACGGTTCCATAAGGGATTCAAACTGTCCTGCATCCGTTGTGCCCTCGGGCCGCGGCTACGGGTGTGTTCCACGTACAGCAAGCGACCCCCGGGTTTAGTGACGCGACACATTTCTTCGAGCGCACGCGCGGGCTCCGGTATCGTGCATAGCACCCAGGTAGCCACCACGGTGTCGAAATAGTTGTCTGGCCAGGGCAGGTCTTCTGCACCCGCGTCTACGAGTTCAATCGGCAGGTTTACTTCCTGGGCGCGTTGCTGCGCCCGCTTGAGCATGAAGGGGTCCGGCTCTACGCCGTGGAGAATCTCGATGTCCCCGTAACGCGAAAAGTTCATACCGGTGCCGACACCGATCTCGAGCACCTTGCCGCTCGCTTCTCCCACTACCTTGCCGCGCAGGCGGCGTAGCGGAAACATCATGAGGTCAAGGCTCGCGGCGACCCACGGGTGCCCTTTACACGCGGTAGTCATGCAGCCAGCCTATACCAGCCGGGGATCTAAGGGTAGGTCGTCAGTACGGCAGGGCGGCGACCCCTTAGAGGAATCGCCGCCCGCAGTACTGAAGGCTAGTGCAACTGGGAAGTGTTCAGGCTCCTTCGACCTTGGCCGATCGAGCGTAGAGCTGGAACACCAGGTGCCAGCCTACGAGGATGATGACCAGCAAGCCGACAACGCCGGCCCCCGCGAATGCCCCGGTGTGGGTGTTGATCATGGTCCAGAGCAAGGGCACAGACATGTAGGTGTTGTGGCGCGACCGACTACCGGCCAGTGCCGGCAGTGCCGCGTCCGGGGCCTCGCCAGCCTTCACGGCCGCAATGATCTGTTGCTGGGCCGGCCAGATGCGGAACCACACGTTGAAAGCCATCGCTGTGCCGAACATCGAACCGATGTGAATAGACATGCCACGATAACCGTAGCCTGCCCATTCGGTCATCAGGTAAGCCACGACAGCGGTAAAAACGAAGCCCACCGAGTAGGCCACCCTGAGGTTGCCAGCGGCCGGACTCTTGAACCACGCGTCGTAGATAAATACGCCGAGAAAAGTAACACCCAGCATCACCAGGTTGGCGGTGGTGAGAAGCTCGCCTTCGCCATCGAGCAAGGCGCCGCCGTGATAGAAAACCAGCAGCAACAGGAGGACGCCGGTCACCCAGGTCCAGGCCGCTCCCCAACGAAACCAGAACAGCGCCCTCGGCATTAACTCGGGCACCACGGTGCCGGCCGCGCCCGCTTCTTTCATCTTCGCCGCGAAGGGAATGTTGACGAAGTTAAAAAACCAGAGCAGGCCGATCCAGAGGACGCCTGCGATCACGTGTATCCAACGAAACAGCGGCTCAAGATATTCCATCGTTTTCTCCTTTTGTGCGGGCCATAAAGGCCCAGCCCCGATTGTAGTTGCGCAGCGGGCCGGAATCCAGACCCAGAAGGTCGATAATCAGCGGGGCGAGCGGCTTGTCGGGTAGAAAAGACAGGTTATCAGCGGCCTGTCGAGATGATGTAAGAAAGGGAAAAGACGTTCTCACTGGTGCCCTGGGCGTCTCCGAAGTTAAAATACCAGCCTTCTTCGCCTGGGTACTCGCGCGAGGGCAGAGTGCAGTAAGTGGCGTGGTCCAACAGCATGTCGAACATGGTTACGGCCGGCAGGAACTGCTGCTCATAGTCGTATACTGCTGTTTTTGCGCCGGGAAACGGCCGCGGACCGATCTTCCACTGGTTGAACCAGGCCTTCCACAGTTGCTCTTCGTGGTCGTACATCTCGGCATAGGGGATGACAAAACTCTCTTGGTCGAGGTACACGATGCGCCGGGAATAAGCATAACCCGGAAGCCGCGAGCGTCCTTCTATAATCCAAAGGTCGCGAAGCTCCCAGGTGTCATCAAAAATGAAATCAGCGGTGCCGGTGGCCCTGCGCCCTGGAAAGTGCCGCGTGTGCATGGGGGCTAGTAATTGTTTTCGACCCAATAATTTCCAATCCATCCAAGCGGCGCTACCAGCCCAACCGGCGTAACTGTCGAGGTCGGTGTCCTGGCCAAAAAGGGCTTCCGATCTTTGCGCCGTAGAAAGCCTGCGCACTCGCTTGAGCAACGGGTAGTACAACCAACTGTCGTCCTGCCTTCCCGGATCGAGGTAGCGGTTGTAGCTCAGTCCTACGCCCTTGAGGTCGAAAGGTTCTATTATTGGATGCAGGGACTCTCGGTAACGGATACCGTCGGGGGTGGGCCATGCGGGCTTCGGCTCATTGTAAAGCCGACCGACGTGGTACAAACGCCTGAAGTGGCCGAGCACGAAATGTCGTTCGACCAGCATGCCGCGGTCGCTGCGTAAGCTGCCCGTGTCGCAGTCAAAATTACGGATGTCCAGGTCGTCCACCAGAATACGGTTTTCGTAGTTGAACATCAGCTTGACCGCGAGGTCGGGGTCGTCGTCAGAAAGGGAAGGGAAGGGTAGCCCCGCAACGTAGTTTTCAAGCTCCAGTCCGTCCCCGGAAAGCTGCACCTGCGCAGAGTACTTTTCAGTAGCCGCCAGGCGCGCAGGTTCCAGTGGTATGAGACGGCTTTCCACCACCTCGATGGGAAGACCTCGGCCCAGGGCCCAGTTTGCCGACGGGGGCAACCAGCGTCCGTATACTTTCGTATCTGTCGCTGAAAGAACCTGGCCCGGCACTGGCAGCCCCGTGTCTACCATCGAAGGCAGTTCCGCCGTAGCCGGGCTGCTCAAGAGCGACCAGAAAGCCAGGGCTGAAACCGTGGTAAGCAGTTTCAGCCTGAAGATGGGCGGGCTATACTTATCGACTAACAAAGGACTTTCTTCACGCATGATAACAGACCGCCAAAAACAACTTAAAGCCCTGCTTGAGCAGAGGATCCTGGTACTCGACGGCGCCACCGGCACGAGCCTGCAGGAAATGGATCTCACGGCAGAAGACTTCGGCGGGCCGGCGCTAGAGGGTTGTAACGAGAACCTGGTCATCACCCGCCCCGACGTCGTAGAGGCAGTCCACCGCGGCTTTCTCGAGGCTGGAGCCGATATCATCGAAACCAATACTTTCGGCTCAAGTTCGGTTGTACTCGAGGAGTATGAGCTCGCCGACCGCGCCCGCGAGGTGAGCCGCCTGGGTTCCGAAATTGCCCGCAAGGCAGCCGACCAAGCTTCCACCAGCGGACAAACGCGCTTCGTCGCGGGTTCTATGGGGCCCACCACCCGGGCCCTGTCTGTCACCGGGGGCATAAGCTGGGAAGAACTCGCGGTATCTTACCATGAACAAGCCGCCGGCCTGCTCGAGGGCGGATCCGATTTTCTACTTGTCGAAACCTGCCAGGACACCCTCAACATCAAGGCAGCACTGGAAGGTATAGACCGGGCCGAAAAAGAACTGGGCGTCGAAGCGCTCGTGGCCGTGCAGGGAACCGTTGAAACCATGGGTACTCTCCTGGCCGGCCAGGACGTTGAAGCCTTGTACGTTTCGCTCGAACACAGGGAGCTTCTATGGATCGGGCTCAACTGCGCCACCGGTCCTGACTTTATGACCGACCACCTGCGAACGCTGGCCGAGATCTCGCGCTTTCCGGTTGCGTGTATTCCCAACGCGGGGCTTCCCGACGAAGAGGGCAACTACAACGAAGACCCCGAACGCCTCGCAACCAAGTTGCGACAGTTTGCCGAGCAGGGCTGGCTCAACGTTGTAGGCGGGTGCTGTGGCACCGAGCCCGAACACGTGCGCGCAATTGTCGAGGCTGTGAAGGACTGCAGCCCGCGTAGAGCCGCTCCTCGACTACGCAGTGTCGTGTCGGGTATCGAGGCCTGCGAAATAAGCGATGAGAAGCGACCGGTGCTCGTCGGCGAGCGAACCAACGTGCTGGGTAGCCGCCGTTTCAAGCGGTTGATAGCAGAGCGTAAGTTCGAAGAGGCAGCCGAGGTTGGCCGCGCGCAGGTGCGCCGCGGAGCCGCGATCATGGACGTCTGCCTGCAGGACCCCGACGGCGACGAGTTGCATGATCTTCCGCTGTTCCTCGAGCTCCTGGTCAAGAAGGTCAAGGTTCCCATAATGGTCGACACCACCGAAGTGGAGGTGCTCGAAGCGGTCCTGCCCGTTCTCCAGGGAAAATGCGTCGTAAATTCTATCAACCTGGAAGACGGAGAAGAGAAATTTGAGCAGGTCGTGCCCCTTCTGCGCCGCTTCGGCGGTGCCGCGGTGGTGGGTTGCATAGACGAGGATCCCGAACAGGCCCAGGCTGTTACCCGCGAGCGCAAGCTCGACGTGGCTCGGAACTCCTGTGCACTGCTGACCGAAAAGTACGGACTCCCCATCGAGGACATCTTTATTGACCCCCTGGTGTTTCCGGTAGGAACTGGCGACCGCAACTACGTAGGCTCGGGTATAGAAACCATCGAAGGCATACGCCTGATCAAGCGTGAGCTTCCTGGATGCAAGACCATACTGGGCATTTCCAATGTTTCCTTCGGGCTGCCGGTCGCCGGTCGCGAGGTGCTCAACAGTGTATTTCTACACCACTGTGTGGAGGCGGGCCTTGATCTGGCCATAGTCAGTACCGAGTCACTGGCCCCTTACAGCCGCATACCTACCGAGGAACGACGACTGTGCGACGATCTCCTCGAAAACCGCGGCGAGGATCCGGTCGCGGCTTTTGCAGCTCACTTCAAGGATGTGCAGCCGGTCGTTACCGAGGATGAACGGGCGGCCCTGTCTGCCGAGGAGCGCATCCGCTTGTGCGTTCTCGAGGGCAGCAAGCAGGGGCTTGAAGGGGCACTTGAAGAATTCAGGCAGGGCAAGGAAACCCTCGAGGTCATAAACGGGCCCCTGATGGCCGGCATGGACGAGGTCGGCAAGCGTTTTTCTGCAAACGAAATGATCGTCGCCGAGGTTCTGCAGTCCGCCGAAGCCATGAAGGCTGGCGTCAGCTACCTCGAACAGTTCATGGACAAGAACACTAGCGCGAGCCGTGGTCGCATTTTACTGGCGACGGTGAAGGGCGACGTACACGACATCGGCAAAAACCTGGTAGACATTATTCTCTCCAACAACGGCTACGAGATCATCAACCTGGGAATTCGAGTTCCGCCCGAGGACCTTCTCGCCGCCTACCGGGAACACTCGCCCGACCTGATCGGCTTGTCGGGGCTGTTGGTCAAAAGTGCCAAGCAGATGGTTATCACCGCCTCCGATCTCGCGGCTGCGGGCGTAGACATCCCCTTGCTCGTAGGCGGCGCGGCATTATCCAATCGCTTTACTCGGCTCAAAATCGCGCCGGAATATCCCGGTCCGGTTGTTTACGCCCGCGACGCCATGCTCGGTCTCGAACTGGCAGGACGATTGCGTAACGAAGACGAACTGCCCAGGTTGGTTTCCGAGTTGGATGCTGAGAGGCAACAGCTCGAAGAATCGGAGCAACGCAGCGCTGCGCGCCGGCGCAGCGATAGCGACCGCGAATTTGCGCCGCCGAAGCTTAAACCTCCGCGTGAACTTCCGCGAGCGCCAGACTACAGGCTGCACGTTGAACGAGACCGCGATCCAGCCGAGTTGTTTGACTGGATAAACCCGGCGATGTTGTACGGTCGGCACCTGGGGTTCAAGGGCAATTTTGCAAATGCCCTTGCCTCTGGAGATACGAAGGCGATCGAGCTGCGCGGCGAGGTTGAAAAGGTGCAGGACTGGACCTGTTCGCTCGAGGATGTCGCTGCGTCTGCTGTGTATCGCTTCTTTTCGGCCCGCGGCGATGGCGAGAGTCTCGTAGTATACCCTTCCGGGCCGCAATCTGAGAGCTCGGCTTTCGTTTTCGGCCGACAGCAGCGCGACGGCGGATTGTGCTTGTCTGACTACGTTTCGCCCGGCGGAGACGACAATATCGCGATGTTCGTCACCAGTTTCGGTCCTGGTGTGCGCGGCCATGCCGAGAAACTCATCAAGGATGGCGAATTCCTCAAGGCTCATATTTTCCAGGCCCTGGCGCTGGAGGCAGCCGAGGCTTACGCGGAGTTTCTTCACGCTCGCTTGAGAGCGGCCTGGGGTTATGCCGACCCCGCTGATCTCAGCCGAGCCGACCTGTTCAAGGCCCGTTACCACGGCAAGCGATATTCCTTTGGTTACCCGGCCTGTCCGCGACTCGAAGACCAGTCTCTGCTTTTCGAGTTACTTGATGTCGATGCAAACCTGGGCGTGGAGCTCACCGAAGGTTTTATGATGGAACCCGAATCCTCGGTAAGCGCGGTGGTATTTCACCACCCGGAGGCGAGTTACTTCAGCCTGAACGAGGCAGATTCCGAGTTGCTGGACCGAACCCTTGGGGAGTCTCCTCCCGGCGCCTGAAAATGATTCCGGCTACCACGCCCGCCAACAGGCCGCCGAGGTGCGCGGTATTATCGCGGCCCGGACCGAAACCTATAGCCATACCGTAAATAGCGGCCATAGCGCCGAGTACCTGCCATGATGGCCTCGAGCCTCGCGTGCGCCCGGGCAAGGACAGGCCCGCCAGTGCCCCGAGAATACCGGCCACGCCCCCCGAGGCTCCTGCCTTGACTGCCATAGACGGGGTCAGGGTATGGCTTGCGATGTTACCCGCGATACCTGCGACCATGAAAGTGAGCAGGAAAGGCCATGCTTTCATTTCACGGGCCAGGTGGGGTCCGAGTATCCACAGCATGACCATGTTTGACATGATGTGGCCAAGGTCGAAGTGCAGAAAAACAGCGCTGAGCAGACGCCAGTACTCGCCCGCCTCGACCAGGCTCCAGGTGATGGCGCCCATTTCGACCATGCGCGCTCTTCCCACGGGGTCGAGGCCACCGTGGGTGAAGAAAAACGCGGCCAGGCAGGCAGCGGTGATGGCAATCACTACGCCCAGTTGCTCAGGGTGTGAATCCGACAGGGCTTGGCCTTCTTCCGAGTCGTCGGACCGCAGGACTTCGGGGTACTCCTCGGCCAGCAGCGCGTTGGCCCGCTCGAGCTGCTCGGCCGGGACGAGGACTGTGAACGAATCCGTGGAATGGGCTTGCAGCCGGGAAGCGAGGCCCATCGATGCAAAAAGTAACGCCATAGCGTCGCCTTCCGCTTTTGGGAGACCGGTTCGTACGGCAACCCAGGCCTTGGTTTCGCCGCTGGCCGAGGAGCCTGCCTTGCGCATGGCATAAGACTGCCACAAGCTGGCCCTCGGGGATACCGACCGGCTGGCTGACTGCAGAGCCCATCCCGTAACGAGGCCCAAGCAAAGAGTGGACAACACGCAAGCGAACGAGGCAACGGGCTCCAGTGATACCGAGATTTTCATGACCGCGGTAGCCGGGCTTTGCATGGTATTCGTTTTCGGTGGGGTGATCTTCTGGGGATTGAAGGCCGGCGGTGACGCGGCGGGCTACGTTACCTTGCTGGCCCTCATTGCTCCCGTTGAGTCGGTGCGGCCACTCTACTTTGCCTTCGTGATGTTCCCCGCCCTCGTGGCCTTTCTCGCCGTCGGCGTACCCGTGTTGGTGAGGGTCCTGCTCAGGATGAGGCAGGCCCAAGGCCGTGACCGGGCATTTCTTCTCGCGCTGGCGCTCTGTTGCCTGTTGCTCTACGTCGACAGGGCCGCTGGTCTCGCGTCGATTCTGGGCCTGCTGTTGGCGCTGGGCATCGGCCTGCGCGGGGGCTTAAGGACGGTAAGGAGGCTTGCTACAAAACTCGCGGGAGGCCTGTGCCTGCTAACGGCTTCCAGCCTCGTACTGTTGACCTGGATGGGAGCCGGGGTGCAAGCCGGGGCCCCCCCTGGAGTAGCGGTGCTTCCAACGCTGGTCATGCTCACTTGTTTTCTATTGCTGTTGAGCATGGTCTCGACGGTACTGGCCAAGCTCGGGCCGCTGGCAATCGTGGCGGCCATCCTGCTGTGGTG
The DNA here is from genome assembly GCA_012960245.1 of Candidatus Binatota bacterium. NCBI lineage: Bacteria > Candidatus Binatota > Candidatus Binatota bacterium. The sequence goes on from DUBO01000060.1 coordinate 146,719, forward strand.
TGCAGCCCTGGCATGGTACCCACTGGCCGTGACCGGCACAGAACTACTGGTAGCGGCAGTTGATATGCAGGCGCCGGCCGGGCTCGTCATGATCTTCGTACTGGTGGCCGACGGGGCCCTGCTCGTTTTTGCAAGGCGTTCCATGGGCCAGGCCTGACCTCCCGGTTGCAGTCGGGTGAGCGCTTCCCTTTGACGTCTCCGTCGTTCATTTTACGGCGGTGTCCGAGCACGTACTCAAAAACAGTGAAGCTCTCTACGACCGGGCTCGTCGGGTTATCCCTGGTGGACTTTATGGCCACCAGGCCCGTGGCTTGCTCACCCGCGGCAGTCACCCGGTCTTTCTTGAGTCCGCTTCGGGCTGCCGCCTCAAGGACGTAGACGGGAACGAGTACATCGATTTTCTCTGCGCCTACGGGCCGATGGTCGTCGGATACGGAAACGAAGCTGTAGAGCGAGCAGCGGCCTTGCAGAGAGAGGCCTGCGACACCATGAACGTGCCTGCGCCTGCGATGGTGGAACTCGCCGAGAAACTCGTCGGGCTGACTCCTGGCGCCGACTGGGCGCTTTTTGCCAAGAATGGTTCAGACGTTACGACCTGGGCGCTGGCCGTCGCGCGCGCGGCTACCGGGCGTGACAACGTGGCCATGGTGGCGGGCACCTACCACGGAGTGCACGGCTGGTGCAACCAATTCGAGAAAGGTTTTCCCGGCAGCGAGCGATCGGCTGTCGTCAATTTTGATTGGAACGACCTCGATTCTCTAGACCGTTGCCTGGCCGTAAAGGGTGGGTTGGCCGCGGTCATGGTAACGCCGTTTCGCCACGAGGCATTTAGTGATTCACAGTTACCCGCCGACGGCTTTCTCGAGGGCGTCAGGCAGCGCTGCAGCAAACACGGGGCCGTGATGATAGTGGACGACGTTCGAGCTGGATTCCGCCTGCACCTGGGGGGCTCAAGCCAGTTGTGGGGTGTGACGCCCGACCTGTTGTTGTACTCCAAGGCGCTGGCCAACGGCTACCCCCTGTCGGCCATGTTGGGTATGGACAGCCTGCGCTCGGCCGCCCGTGAAGTCTTCTACACCGGTACTTTCGGCACGCAGGCTGTGCCCCTGGCAGCCGCAGTGGCTACACTGGACTTCCTCGAGGACCGGGACGGGCCATCGGTCATGCGAGAACAAGGGGAGAGCCTGTGCTCGGGCTTGCGCGAGCAGGCGGAGACCGCAGGCTTCGGGGTAACGATCAGCGGCCCGGCCGCGATACCTTTCATGACTTTCATTGACGACAGTGAATTCGACCTTTCTCGTCGCTTCGCGGGGCTGTGCGCTGAAGGGGGTGTATTCATTCACCCACTTCATAACTGGTTCCTGTCTACGGCCCATAGCGCCGAGGATATTGAACAGGCTCTGTCCATAACAACAGATGCCTTCTCAAGACTCGCGCAGGAAAGGGAAGGGTGAGCACCGTTACCCTGCGTCACCGGGGGCGCAAGAGCGGGGAAATCTACGAGGTGCAGGTGTGGGCGGCCACGCTCGATGGAGCGCTGTACGTTGCCAGTCTCGATGATTCCCGCAACTGGGTTCGTAACCTTCGGGCCGCGGGTTCCGTCGGGCTGTTGGAGGCCGAACAGGAGCGCTCTTATACCGTGACCGAAGACGATGACGAGGCGTTGATGTTAAGGTTCAGAAGGCAGACGCGCAGGGATCATCCATTGGTGGCTCGGTTGTTGCCGTTATTTAATCGCGGGACCCGACCTGTTTTATTCAAGCTTACATAGACCAGGGAGATAGACTGTGCCGATACCTGAGAAACACTTTTTTGTATGTACCAACCGTCGGCCACCGGGTGTAGAAGTTCCATCCTGTGGAGCCCAGGATGGTTTCGAAATACTTGCTGCCTTGCGCGAAGAGCGAGACCGGCGTGGTCTGGCGGCCAGCGTTTTTATCACGGCCACCGGCTGCCTCGGCCCCTGCCCGGCCAACGGGGGTACTGTCGTCGTCTACCCCGACGGCTCCTGGTACACGGGTCTGAGCACGGCCGATGTCGCCGAAATAGGAGAACAGCACATGGCTGGTGGCAAGCCGGTGTCGCGGCTTCTCGATAAAGAGTTTTCCCGCGTAGAATAGCTGTCGGCCGTAGCCCGGTATCTCAGGTGACGAGCTTGGCCACCATGTCTCCGGCTTCTGACGTGCTGCAGCCCATCGCGCCGGCCGACATGGATTTCAAGCGTTTGGAAAGCACCTCGGTGATGGCTTTTTCCACGCGGACGGAGGCGTCTTTCTCGCCGAGGTGACTGAGCATCATCTGGCAGGCCGAGATCGCCGCCATGGGATTGATCACCCCCTGGCCGGTGTACTTGGGCGCCGAACCTCCGATGGGCTCGAACATGGAAACACCCTCGGGGTTGATGTTGCCCCCGGCGGCTATGCCCATGCCCCCCTGAATCATGGCGCCCAGGTCAGTGATGATGTCGCCGAACATGTTGTCGGTCACGATGACGTCAAACCAATCCGGGTTCTTGACCATCCACATGCAGGTAGCGTCCACGTGGGCGTAGTCCCGCTTGATGTCGGGGTACTCGCTCTCGCCCAACTCGTTGAAAGCCCGCTCCCACAGATCAAACGCGTAGGTCAGCACGTTGGTCTTCCCGCAAAGCGTCAAGGTGTTTTTCTTCCCACGTTTCCGGGTTGCCTCAAAAGCGTAGCGCAGGCATCGCTCGACGCCCTTGCGGGTGTTTATGGATTCCTGCACGGCGACTTCGTCTGGAGTACCTTTTTTCAAGATGCCGCCGGCACCGGCGTATAGCCCCTCGGTGTTTTCACGCACCACCAGGAAGTCTATGTCTTCGGGACCCTTGTCTTTCAGCGGGGTCTCGACGCCGGCGTAGAGCTTGACGGGTCGCAGATTGATGTACTGGTCGAGCTCAAAGCGAAGGCGCAGCAGGATGCCTTTTTCGAGGATGCCGGGTTTTACATCAGGATGACCGATGGCGCCCAACAGGATGGCGTCCAGGCCACGAAACTCTTCAATTACCGAGTCGGGAAGGATCTCGCCGCTGGCCAGGTAGCGGTCACCGCCGAGGTCGTAGTGCTCGGTTTCGTAAGAAAAACCGGTTGTTTCAGAGGCTGCGGCCAGCACTTTCAGTGCCTCTGCCGTGACTTCCGGTCCGGTTCCGTCACCGGGAATTACTCCAATCCTGTACAAAATCCGGCCTCCGTTGAGTTTCTGGTCGAGCAACCGCTGCGACTGCCCGGACGAGGCGCTGCCTTGCGGTAGAAGAAAAACGAACTATTGCAGCAAACAGTGACCCGAACAAGCTAGAATAAGACCGTGGCCCTTGTTGGTTAATCAACGCCAGGGGGTTGAGAAGCTGCTATCGCGCTGCAATAATTCTTTTGCGCGGGTGCTTACTCGCCACACGCTTTCAGGCGGCGTGCCCAAGTGGTTAAGGGAGAGGTCTGCAAAACCTCCATTCAGCGGTTCGAATCCGCTCGCCGCCTCCATCCTTATTCTGACGAGCCGCAGGGGCGGCTACGTCTCTGTCGTGACGGGCGGGACTCAGGCTCGAACAGCAACCGCGTCGTCACTCCATACCGGCCTGTATTCGGGAGCGACTTCGACCCCGAGCTGTTGACGAACTTCGGTCAGTGGCTGCGTGAGCAAGGCTTCCCAGTCCTGGGCCGGCAGCAGGCCGGCCTCGAGGCCGCTGCGGCGACCGCGGCGCACGACCGCCGGTACCCAGAAGTGTCTCATCTGAAGACTTTTCAAGGTGGCAAGAAAAACTATAAGGCGAATGCCCCGGTTTCGCGTCTGTGCCCAGGTGAAGGCCAGCAGCGCATCTTCCCCGACGAGATCGCGGCCGTAGCCGGTGACCACGTGCCAGAGATCGTGCATGTCACGAAGCCGAGTACTGAGTGTTTCGGCCCGTGGGTCGATAAAGTTGATTACCTGCGCTCTTTGCTCGCTGGCTTGCGAGAGGCCGTCGGCCGAAAGCTGTTCGGTCTTTACGAAGTCAAGGTAGGCTCTTCCCAGGCTGCCTTCTGGCAGGCCGGCAAGCATTTGCCTGTCGCGTAGGACCTCGAGCAGGGCTTCCGGGTGGCGGGTTATGACTCGGCCGCCCACCTCGTCGGATTCCACCCGTCGAAACAGCCGCTCGAAGCCGGAGCCGGAAAGGGCACTGATGATGATAAACACCTGGCCGGTGTCGTCCGGGTCAGCGAAGAGCTTCCTGATGGCTCTCCACGCCACTAATGGCTTGAGTTTTACGTCGTTGGTTATGCGCTTTCTGGCCACCGGGAGCTCCAACCGCTATTGTCATTGGCTGTGGCCAGTGAGTCAACGCTGGCTGACAAAATAGTCACCCCGAGCCGGGATGGCGGAACTGGTAGACGCAGGGGACTTAAAATCCCCTGGGCGTAAGCCCGTCCGGGTTCAAGTCCCGGTCCCGGCACCATTATTTCAATCACTTACGTCGGTGGATCGCGGCAGCAAGCCTGGCTGACTTCGTCTTTCCCCAACGTGTCCCCAACCCGCGCGACTTTTTGCACGGCATCGCAAAGATAGGTGTCGTCGACGATGGCATAGCGTTTGAAGATGGAGTTGTTCTTTCAGCCTGCGAGCTCCATTGCGACGGTCTCGGCGACTCCCTGCCTTCGGTAGAAGCCGACCAGTAGGCGGTAGCCGGCAACATTCCAAGCCTCCGCGCCCCCCCCGTATGGGGGGCGATGCCATAAAAAAGGGATGTTTTAATCTTAGGCCCAGGCCGAAAGCATTGACAGGTGTTGTCTATCTATAGAAGGTGGCCTGAGACCAATGCCGAAGGGGAAAAGGCACAACAAAAACATGGGGTGAATCATGCGAGAACTTAAGCAACTTATCCTGGGCGTCACGCTTCTGGCGGCCATCGCCGGTGCGGCTGTCGATGCGAGCGCTGCGAAGATCTGTGTAAGCCCGAGCAAGCCTACTTGCGAGAGCACGCTTCAAGCAGGCGTGGATGCCGCAGTCGCTGGCGACACCATCATCGTGGCCAAAGGGCGCTACGACGAGAACGTTGCCGTTCCGGCTGGAAAGGACGGGCTCACGATCAAGGGAGGCGGTAGTTCCGTTCTAGATGCGGGCTTGCCCAATACCGGGGACGCGCTGACGATCGCTTCGGCCGCCGTCACGGTCGATGGCTTGACGGTCCAAAACGGCGCAGCCAAAGGCATCGTATTCGAAGCTGGCGCCGATGGTGGGACGCTCTCCAACGTGACGATTCAGGGATTTGTGGACGACTGCGTTCACGCCACTGGCAACGACTACACGGTCACTGGTAGCACGTTCCAAGTTTGCAACGGAGTTCGCGTCTATGGTGGCAACACGACCGTAACCAAGTGTAGCTTTGCCCACTTCAATTCAGCATGCCTATCGATAGAAGGTCTCGATGCGGTCGTGTCCAAAAACAACTTCTTCATATTCGACCTTGCTGCAATCCAGATTGAGGCCTTTGAGGGAGCGGCCACCGTCACAGACAATCGCTTTCAGGACGGTGACCAAGGCATCTTGTTCGACGGGTGGACGCTGACAGCCACGGATAATCGCGGCCGCCGCTTGAACGACGATATTGTGTTTTTCCGAGCCGCTCCGGACTGTGCCGGCGACTCGGTCATCTCGGGCAATCGGATCGACACTGTAACCAACGATACCGCTTTTACCGTCAATTGTGAGTCCCAGCTCCCCGGCTCGACGATTACCCTGGAGAACAACCTCGTGAAGCAGGCGATGAACGGCGGCTTCAACATTGACGCTGACAACGTGACGCTGCGCGGCAACAGTGTCGTACGCTCGGGCGCGCGTGACGACGACCCTTGCTACGACCTGGAGGGAAACAATATCCTCGCCGAGGACAATACCGGGGCGGACTGCTCAGGCGGTGGATTCCTCGTCAATGGCGATTCTGTGGAGCTTCGAGCGAACACCGTAGAGAACACGGGCCGCGACGGTTTCGCCGTCGCTAGCGGTACCGATGCATTGCTCGAGGGGAACCGGTCCACCGGCAATCTGCGCTTCGGGTTCTCGATAGGTATCGACGCCGCCAACACTACTCTCACGCAGAACGTGGCCCAGTCCAATCGCGAAGATATCTGCGACTCGGGCACCGGCACGACTCAGAGCTCCAATACCTTCGCGACCAGCCTGGATCCGTTGGCAGCAAACTGTATTACGGGGTTCGCCCGATAGGGCTGGAGGAATATTGAAGATGGTACATCCGAACAAGAGTCTTCTCCGGGGTGTTCTCGGGTTTCGTGTGCAGCGCCAACTGCTGTGGGCGCTTTTGTGTGCAGCATCATTGGCGCTGGTCGTGTCGAGCCCCGCTGTGGTTCTGGGCGCTGCGATCTGCGTGAGCGGCTCGACGCCTGGCTGTGAGACTACAATTCAAGCGGCAATCGATATCGCGGTGGGCGGCGACACGGTTACGGTCCTCGACGGGCGCTATGACGAAAACGTCGTGATTCCGTCCGGTAAGGACGGGCTTCGTCTCGTCGGTGATGGAGGCGTACTCGATGGCGATCTTCCCAACACTGGCGTTGCTCTGACCGTGGAGTCCAACGACGTGACCGTCGAGGGCTTGGTGATCCGCAACGCCGAGGACCACCTGATCGCTGCAGGCACGGAGATCGCGCCGGTCTCGGGCTTCACCATCGACGGAGCTACCCTCGAAGGAAGCCGCACGGCTTGCGTCCGGGTGTACGGGGACGGGTTCACGGCCCGACGCACGACAACGCGGTACTGCGGCCTTCATGGCATTCTAGTTACAGGCAACGACGCTACGATCACCAAATCCAGGGCCTCTTACACGGGTAGTGACGCCTATTCAGTGATCGGCGACGATGCCGATTTGCAGCGTAACCAGGTCATACTGATCGACGGTGATGGCTACGAGGTGTTTGGGGATCGGGCGAGGATCGTCCGCAACAAGGTGAGGATCATCGACAATGGCGGCGTGGATGTGCGGGGGTATGACGTCTTCGTCTCGAAGAACAAGATTTCGCACATCGACGGCACGGGCGTCGACGTAGACCCGCCCGACGATGCTTCTCCGGGACCGGCCGGCAATGGGGGTGAGATCTCGAACAACTCGGTCTTCAGCAGCACCAACGACGGCTGCGTCGAAGTCAGTGATTTCGCTGAGCCCGAGTTCGACCCCGTCTTCGCTTCGGTATTGGTTTCTGGGAATCGATGTCGCCGCGCCGTCGATGAGGGCATAGCTATCGTTGCCGACGGCGCTATCGTCACCGACAACCGGGTTTCCCAGGCCGGCGCAGGACCCTTGGAGCCTTGCGTCAGCGTAAAGGGAGATGGCGCCGTGGTGACGGGAAACAGCGGGTCTAGCTGTGCTGGTGGCGGACTACTATTGGTCGGCAGCTCCGGAGTCGTGAGCGACAATACGATGAAGAAGACCTTCGGCTATGGGTTCGAGGTGGGCAACGCTACCGACACGTCTGACTCGGTGGTGGTTTCCGACAACTTGGCGCAGGCCAACCTGGGGTTCGGCTTCGCCGTGCGCCAGTCTGCCACCGCCGCGGCGCTCTCAGGCAACGAGGCGAGCAAGAACCGCGAGGATCTCTGCGATGCAGGAACCGCAACGACATCCGTGGGGAACGACTTCGATACCGAGCTCGATCCCTTGGGAGCCGATTGTATGCTGCGCGGCGAGGCTCCGTGAGCTACTACGACGGTGGTGGCGCCGATAACGAGCCCGTTACGTTGACTACCTGATCGCACACGGATTCGTGCACGAGGCCTGGGCCGCGCATAGGGCCCACACCAAACGGATTTTCGTGTCCAACCGCAACACCTGGGTCGCTGCCTGCACCTCGTCTGCACTCCCCGCGACCGCCGTGGACCTGAAGTCACTCAGCCCGGTCTGGTCAACATCGAGTCTGATCCGTCAGGCAGCCAGTTGCCGTGAAAACCAAATGGAACGCGCCGCGGCATGTGCACGCGGGCGGTCTCGGTCATTTCGTGGGCGTCGAGGATGACCAGGTCCGTGTGGGCCCCGTCCGTATCGCTTACCATCGAGACGATCCACCCGTCGTTTTCGGCCGTGCCCGACTGGTCAGGCGCGAACACGGGTTCGCCGGTGACCTCGCCGTCCCGGTACTGGTGGGTTCGCTCAGTACCGGCAACAAAGTCGTATAGGGTAACCGAGTCGAAACGCGGCCCCAGTGGTACCGTCGTCCTGGCAAACGTCGCCGCGACGCCGTAGCGGTGTTTTTCACCTTCGACTTCAGCTCGAACCCGGGGAAACTCGCCAGGCAGATCGCCCAGCCTCTGCTCGCTGACGGTCCCAGCGTCCAGGTCGATCGTGAACCTGGTCAGGAAAGATTCAGGGTCAGGAATCGACGCGTCGCCGGCGCCGAAGTCCATCCGCTCGAAACGGCAGCCATCCACCATGATCCGGTTGTCTTCCTCCCACGCGTTCATGAAATGCACGACGTAGCAGTTGGGGATCTCGAACCACCTGGTGTCGCTGCCAGATCCTTCCCTGGGCAGTACGCCGATGCGGGTGCCGTTGTCGGGGTCCCACTTCACCATGGGTCCGCCCGCGAGAAACGCCTCCAGGTCCAGGACGGCGGGGGAGTCGAAAAACACCGCGTGCTTACTGCTGACCGCAAAGTCGTGCATCATCGTGGGCTTGGGAACCTCGATGTCTTCGACCTGCACCAGTTCGCCGGCAGCGCTAACGCGCATGTACTTCAGCGTGGGCATGTATCCAAACACGATCATTTCGCCGTTGCGCGGGTCGATGTGGGGATGGGCTGTAAAAGATCCCTGCAGGCGGCCGGCAAAGTCGTGTTCGCCCAGGGTACGAAGTTCATCATCAATTTCGGTGGGTGCGCAGCCCTCCATCAGGCAGAAGATACGTCCCGCGTGGCGGATGACATTTGTGTTGGCCGTGTTCTTGACAGGCCCGCCTTCGCCGAGCAGCCGCGGGTCGGTCAGTCCGGGCGCGGCCAGCCCCCCATATATAGCGCTTCCGTGACGCTGTTCCGCATCCAGGCCACGGCTACGGATCCAGCGGTTACGATAGGATGCCCTGCCGTTTTCCAGCCTGATCGCGTGGATCATTCCGTCGCCGTCAAACCAGTGGTAACTGCCCAGGGGTTCGAACATCGGGTTGGGGCCGTTACGAAGGTACAGGCCCGACAGGGCAGGGGGGATAGATCCCTCGACCTCGAGGTCATCGACTTCTATCTCGTCGGCTACCGGGGCGAAGTTGCCTTCTAGAAACTCGCTACCGCGTTTGTTTGTAACCAGGCTCATTGTTTTCCTCGCGTCTTGCTCATCCCTGAATTGCAGCCGGCCAGGTCATGCCCGGTCTTCGAGCCTGTAGTCTCCATCATCGTCAATTACAGCCCGCCATCCCGGGTTGACGACAATGGTCGTGAAATCCGCTTCGATTATGGCCGGTCCTTCAATGGCGTGCCCGGGCAACAAATCGGCATCGCGATATACAGCTGTCTCCGCGAAGCCTTCGCCTAGGTTGGCCCGCCTGCGTTCGTGAACAGGTGCTGGGCCCTCAACTGTTTCTGCCTTGCTGCCGAACTCAAGCTTCGGAACATCGGTAGAGGTCTGCAGCCTGACGCCCGTGATCTCTGGAGTCTCGCGTTCCCTGTGGTGACCGTATTCCTTCTCGTGGACCGCGTGAAACGCCGAGCAGCATCTTTCGGGTAACTCAGCGTCTACGAAAGCCGCGCCGCTGTTGCCCATGTCCTCATGTACGACCACCGAGAGGCTCCAGTTCTGACCGGGGTAGCGAAGGTTGAGAAGATACTTGCTGTGCACCTGTCCAGGGGCAAAACCGGCAGCTGCAAAATAAGCAAAAGACTTACCGAGCAACTCCCGCCACAAGCCGCTGAGTCTGGCCAGATCAACAGCGGGCAGCGAGCTGAGCAGCGCTCGTTCTTCGTCGATGGCCGGACGGGCCACCAGCGCTCCGAGAGCCGAAAAGGCGGGCGAGAAGCGGGGGATGAGTACGCGTTTGATTCCAAGGGCGCGGGCCTGCACGGCGGCAAAGACCGGGCCGTTGCCGCCGTAAGCGAGCATCGTGAGCTCACGGGGATCCACGCCCCGGCCCGCGGTCGCCCGGCGGACAGCCTGGGTCATGGTAGCGTTAACAAGGCGCCAGCAGTCGTGGGCCGCTTGCTCCACGTCCAGGCCCAGGGGGCCAGCTACGTGGGTTTGCATGGCTTCTTCGACGCCTTCGCGACTGAGCTGGAAGCCGCCCCCCGCGAAGGTAGCCGTCTCGGACAACAGACCCAGTAGAAGATTGGCGTCGGTGACAGTGGGCTCGCTGCCACCACGGCCGTAACACACTGGACCGGGGTCTGCCCCCGCGCTGCCCGGGCCAACACTGAGCGCGCCGCTATGCGCGCTGCACAATGATCCGCCACCCGCGCCCAGGGTTTCTACTTTCACCATAGGTGTGGCCACAAGGTAGCGATGGTGCCAGTTCCAACCGGCCTCTGCCGGCGCCGTGCCACCCCGCACCAGTGCCACATCGTAGCTGGTACCGCCCATGTCGACACAGAGCAGGTCGGGCTCATCTTTTCTGGCGGCAATGGCGGCGGCGCCAACCACTCCGCCTGCAGGCCCGGAGGCCAATGCGCGTACCGGGCTGCCGCGAAGGTAGTCCCTTGTCATCACTCCGCCACTGGACTGCATTACCATGAGGTCGTTCTGGTAGCCGCCCTCACGCAATTTTTGTTCAAGCCGATCAAGATAGCCGCTCACCCGTGGTCCGATGTAAGCGTTTACCACGGTGGTGCTGGTTCGCTCGAATTCCGGAGCTCTCGGCAGGACCTGGTGAGAGAGTGATTGTTCGGCTCCCGGCATCTCTTCGGAAATGATCTCGGAAAGGCGCAGCTCGTGGGCAGGGTTTACAAACGAAAACAGCAGGCTCACGGCCACCGACTCAACGCCCTGGGCTGCCAGGCGTTTTATGGCAACTCGGGCGGCATCTTCATCGAGCTCCTGGTACACCGAGCCGTCGAACAGCACCCGCTCCTTGATTACCAGTCTTCGACGCCTGGGTACCAGGGGTGTAGGCGGGGCTAGACGAACATCCCAGATGTCTTCTTTGAAGCCTCGTCTCAGCTCGATCTCGTCCCGAAAACCGCTGGTCGTAAGCAGGCCGGTGAGGGCACCGCTGCCTTCAATAAGCGTGTTGTCGCCAACCGTAGTGCCATGAATCACCGCATCGAGGCGACCCAGCAGCGCAGCCGTGTCGAGATCGAGGCGCCGGGCGAGTTTTTCCAGGCCGTTGATAACCGCATCAGAGCGGTCGTCTGGCGTACTGAGCACCTTGTCGAGAATCAGTCCCCGGTCAGTCTGCAGGGCGAAATCGGTAAAGGTTCCGCCAATGTCGATTCCGACGCGCCAACCCATCAGTTCGAAGATTCCAGTCCGGGATCCCCAGACCGCTCGGCTGTGAGAAGTTGCCGAAGGTCGCTGGTGGCGGGCAAGTCGATTTTGAGGTCCTGTTGTTCCAGTGTTCCGGCCAGTACGACGCCGTACCGGGTGCGTGCGCCTTCCGGACTCACGTACTCGTCGAGAACGTCTTCAAGCACCGCGGCGGGATCGCGTAGAAGTGGGTTTTCGAATCCACCGCCACCACCGTACTGGTACGCGATTACCGCGCCCGCAGGCAACTGGGCTCGAAGCGAATTTTCTACCTCGTATTCCTCGGGCGTGCCCACGCAGAAACGGTTGCCGTAGGGGCTGCCGGGGTCTCCACCCCTGAGGCCGTTGAGCGGGTGTTTCTGCGAAACCATCCAGGCGATCGCCATTGTCGGCTCGAGAATCTTTTTGCTGTTGAGCGAGCCAGGCTGCCCACGCCAGCGCCCGGCACCGCCCGTGTCAGTAGTCATTTCACGCGACAGGTTGATAACGGGAAAACGGCTCTCTGCGTCTTCGGCTTGCGCGAGTACGAGATTGCCGAGACCGCTGCACATCGACCCCCAGCCGTCGACACCCTGGGTTGCCGATGCGTCGGAAGCCCTGACGTCAACGCCTTGGTCCATCCACATATTGCCCTGTTCGTCAGCACCAACCACGGCGTTGGGCATGCCGAGCTTGTACACCTGCGGAGAGGAGCGTTCCGGAAGAATCTCGGACAAGGCCACGCAGATAGCTTCGGCGATCTCGCAGGCCGGGTGAAAAGCTCCCAGCGCTGCTGGCTTGTTGGGCGGAGGCTGCAGGATGGTTCCGTACGGAATGACCAGGTTGACCGCATTGAACAAGCCCTCGTTCTTGGCGATGGTCGGGTCAACCATTGATGCCAACTGGGCCATGGCGTAACCACGGCTGTTGGAAAAGGTATTCCATACGTTGGAGAGCTCGGGCCTGTCGTCGCTGCCCGTCATGTCGACGGTCAGTTGGTCGTTGGCAACCGTACAATTAACGTGAACGTGCACGTCCGGGTTGCCCGCCGTGTCCTGGTCTATGAAGACATCGGCTTCGTAGGATCCATCCGGCCAGCTCTCCACTTCGGCCCTGAAACGTCGCTCAGTCTCGTCGATGTTGTAGTTGATCGCTGCTTTTATGCGATCGTCACCTTCGCGGTCGACCAACTCTCCCAGCAGGCTGGCACCAAGTTGCGCGGCTGCGATCATCGCCGAGATATCGCCCTCAAAAGAGGGCAGGCGGTTGTTGCGCACCAACATGTCCACCGCGTCGCCACGCTTGCGGCCACGGTGAACCAGCTTGAGGCGCGGGATGGCCATACCTTCCTGGAAAATATCGACCGCGTCGGGCGAAAAACCACCGGGGTCCTTGCCCCCGGTGTCGCCCTGGTGGGCTTGCAGCGCAGCGATGAGCAATACCTTGCCGTCACGGTCATAGACCGGCGCGTAAACCGTGTAGTCGGGTAGGTGGCCTCCGCCATAGTCGGGGTCGTTGCCGACGAAGACATCGCCCGCTCCCCAGTCATCTGTTTTCTGGTTCTCGAGTCCCCACCTCACAGCCATGGGTGAAATGAAGAGCAACTGGGGAATTCCCACCGAAAGCCCGGCGAGCCTTCCGTTACCGTCCATGATGCTACCGTTTCGCTCGTTCGACTGGTTGATAATTGCCGACGATGCCGAACGTCCCAGCAGGGTGGCCGTCTCGAAACATACGGTTTCGAACGCACCGCGGATGATGTCGGCGCTGACCGGGTCGATCTGGCCCGCACCGTCCAGGGCCGCCCGTCTCGCCGCCAACCTGAGGTTTAACTCTTCGCTCAATGTTATCCCCGCGCTGCAGAGCAACGAACTCGTGAAAGGAAGTACAATCTTAGCGGCAATCCCGCAAGAGCCCCCGCGACCGTCAGAACTGCAACAGGTGAAATGTAACATATTGACGGAGTGTGTCTAATTTGTTAGCTTCTCCGGGTGGAGGAAGCTCAAGGATGTTGAAGCAGGGTCGAGGCGCTGCCGGAACTCGATTGGTACCCAGGTGGGCTTACGATGAGGGCGGGCCTTTCGCGCGCGGTACCATCCGCGAGGCGACCCGGGAGCGAATTCTTGATGGAGCCATGAAGTCGGTGTCCAGCCACGGCCTTCGCAATCTCGAAATGACCGACGTGAGCGTCAGTGCCGGCGTGTCCCGCGGCACCCTGTACCGTTACTTCTCGAACCGCGACGAATTGCTGCACAGCCTGACGATTCGCGAGGCTCACAATTTCTGGACACGTTGCGTAGGGGCCCTCGAAGATTGCGAACGGGACGAAGAACGACTCAAGTTGTTGATGCTTCACGCTACCCGCTACGTCAAAGAACACGCCGCCCTGCAGCGCCTGCTCGAGACCGACCCCGCCTTCGTTCTTTCCTCGCTCAGGCAGAGTTTCCCCTCTGTGCGCGACGAACTTGGCAGGCTGCTTGCCCCGGCCCTTGCAAGCAGTGAGCCCGTGAAAGCGGGCGTTGTTTCGGTCGATCAGCTGGTCGATTGGCTGACACGCATACTCGTTACGACTTATCTCTTTCCGCCAGAAGACAACACTGCCATGGAAAACGCCATGGAGTCGATGCACGGCCTGTTGCAGGAGAGTGGCGCAAGCAGTGAATCATGACCCTTCATTTCTTTTACCGCAGGACTGGCACCAGGGAGCATGGGCCCAGCAATTCGTTTGCGCGACACTCGGGAGAATAGCACGTTGAGAGATTACCAGATCATTGATTGCGATCAGCACGTCATCGAACCCCCGGAGTTGTGGGAAAAGTGGTTGCCTAGCAAGTATGCTGATGTCGCCCCGAAACTGGTAAAAGACGAGGATGGTGGCGACGCCTGGCTACTGGGTGAACACAAAGAAGCCATCGGGCTGGTCGCGGCAAAGGGGGTTTCACCGAAAGACCTCAAATGGACTGGCACCTGCTATTCCGACTTGCATCCCGGCATCTTTCGCTCGGCCGAACGCCTTGAACTCATGGACGAAGACGGCATCGACGCGGCGGTTTTCTTTCCGCCGCAGCGCACAATGATCTACTTCATGACACTCAAGGACAACGAGTTTCATCTCGCTGGTATGCGAGCCTACAACGATTTTATAGACGACTGGGTGTCCGTGGACAGGAGCAGGCTGGGGGCGATATGGCAGATGCCGGCCACGGGGGCCGACGACGCGGCCGCCGAGCTACGCAGGGCGGCCGAGGCCGGAGCCGTGGGTGTAGGGCTCGCTTCGTGGCCCAGTGGGGGAATGGTTCTCTCTGCTGCCGATGATCCGTTCTGGGCTGTCGCCGACGAACTAAACATGCCCGTGCACGTCCACATCGGTCTCACACCGGCGAGGCAACCGGTGCAGCGCGTTGCCGCACGCAAAGGTGGGGCCGCGCAGCTCGTCCTGTTGGCAGGCACAATGTCGCGTATGCCCTTGATAATCGCCGAGATGATATTTAACGAAGTGTTCGACCGCTTCCCGGGCCTGGTCATGGTCGGTGGTGAAGTCGGAGCGGGCTGGGTTCCTTACCTTCTCAGTGAAATGGACGATCGTTACCGGCGTAACCGTTACTGGTGTGACGTAAACCTGGAGCTGGAACCTAGCGAATACTTCCGGCGTAACTGGAAGGTGGGTTTTCTGAGGGATCCCTACGGCGTGCGCAACTGCCGTGACGTGGGAGTTGAGAACATGATGTGGTGCAGCGATTTTCCGCACCACATCAACGATTGGCCTAATTCGCGCCAACTTATCTCCGAGATGAGCGAGGGCGTAGACGCGAGCGACGCGCGCAAACTTTTTTGCGAGAATGCGGGCCAGCTCTACGGCTTCACCTCGCGACCCTGAAGACCACGGAATCACTGCCAATGGCCAACGTGGATGCTTGGGCTCGGTTCTGCAATAGACTCGAAGATGCCGGCGAGGTGATCAACCGAGCGGGCACTCCCGGGGACGAACTGACCCGCGCCGAAGGCTATCGCTACCTGTCGCGGCTGACCCGGCTTGCTCTTGAGAAACATCTTGAGCACGCCGATCCCGGCGCCCCGACTTTTTACTGCCTCAGCCACGAGACGGCCAAGATCGGCTGTGACAACCCGGATAGTTTTTACCAGAATGCCGTACTCGATGGGCGTTATGAATACCGGGTAAGCGGCACTCGGGGTACGGCCGCGTACCTGGGCATCGGCGCTTATTATGGCCACTATGGTAGCGACGCGCCGTCGGGTTGCAGCGGTTATCTCGAGGGATCGCAGCTGGATTTGGATGAGCAGGACGGATTCGAGCTTCTACTGGGTGGCAAGAAAAAGCCGGGCAACTGGATCGCCTTGCGTCCTGACAGCTCAATGCTCATCGTCCGACAGGTGTTCCTCGACCGGGCCAGAGAGACCGCCGGCGAGCTGGCCATAGAACGCACAGGCGGCGATTCGCCACGCGTGCTGGACGCAACAGCGCTTGAAGATGGATTGGAGGCCGCGGCGGCTTTCGTTGTAGGTACCGCGGTGCTTTTCGCCGAATGGGCAGAGGAATTCGAGCGCAGCCCCGGACAGCTCATCGCCATGGACAGTGCCCGTACCGCGGGCGCCCACGGGGATCCCAACATCTCGTTTCACATGGGGGCGTGGCAACTGGACGAGGGCGAATCGCTGCTGGTCGAGTTGCTGCCACCGCCTTGCCTGTATTGGAACTTCCAGCTGAACAACCACTGGATGGAGTCACTCGATTACCGTTGGCAGCGCATTCACGTCAATTCACATGACGCCGTAACCGACTCGGACGGGGTTGTCCGTATCGTGATCAGCGAGAGTGACCCCGGACTCCCTAACTACCTGCACACCAGCGGTCACGGTCACGGAACCATGGGCCTGAGATGCATCAAAGGGGAAGCTCCGTTCTCGATCGAGACGAAGCGTTGCCGTCTTCCGGAGCTCAAGGCAAACTGATAAAGCCAAGTACTTACCGTAGGTTATAGCACACTGCGCGATAAGCAGCCTGACTTGTTAGGAAGGGATACAGGCCCTGGAGTTTTCAACTCTCTTGCGAAAAACCCGTCCGCGTCTCACCGGGAGGAGCGAGGTCGAGAAGCCCGGCCAGCAGGTTAGTGCAGGTGTTATCCATCTCGAAAGCGTAACCAGCGGCTTCATCCATCAGCTCGTAGCGCACCAGTTGTTGAGAAATCCGCATCATGATCACCGAGAATCGAAAACCCGCAAACACCTCCCAGTAGTGGAGGTCTCCGAGTTCTCTGTCCGCGCAGCGCTGGTAGTGCTCGAGGGATGCTTCGTAGGAGCAGAAACCCTCAAGCCGCGGGGTGGAGATTCCCTCGCTGTGATGGCGATCCAGGAAGATGCCCCAGGCTACGTCTTGCTCCGCGGTGCCCATGCAGGCCATTTCCCAGTCGAGTACAGCGGCGGGGCGACAGTTGTCATCGAAAATCACGTTACCGATACGGGCGTCTCCCCAGGAGACAACGGGGTGATCAACCGCGGGCGCATTCTTTCGTAACCATTCACGGGCCACCCCCGCTACCGGTTGCTCCCGGCCCCGCGAGGCCCAGGCAAAAAAATCGTCGTAGTTGTCCAACTGGGCCTGCAGCACGTCGGGTGAATCGGCGCCTGCGAGAAAATCAAATCCCATGTTTTTCCAGTCGAGACTGTGGATCCCGGCCATGCACTCAAATCCCCCGAGCCAGACTTGATTGCGTTCTGTCGGCGAGAGTTCATGCAGCCAGCCCTCGCTATGATAGGGCGGGTTATCACCCGGGACACGCCCCTTTACGTGACGCATCACGTAAAACGGTGCGCCGAACACCGACTGATCGTCGTTTTCCGTCCACAAAACCAATGGTACAGGCACTGCGCTGTCGGCGAGCTTTTGCATACAGAGATACTGCAACGAAAGGTCGTAGTCCGGGAACACGGTGAAGCCTTGTGGCTGAATGCGGACAACGCAGCTTTCACACTGCCTGCCACCATCCCACGAAACATCGCAGAGCAACGTGTCGTTCGAAAATCCAGAAGAAGAGGGTGAAACGAGCTCGCCAACCACCAGCTTATCAGGATGATCCAGCTTGCGGTCCAGCCAGTCGTAAAATTGTGTCCGGTCTCGGTCGAGATCGCGTTCCCACATGGTTGGCATCGTATCGGGTTCCCTCAGATTCCAGATCTAACCAGCTCCTTCTCGAGCCGGGATTCGTTCAACTGGCCAGTGCCTGTTCTCGAGTATAAGTGGAGATGGCCTCTTCCCATTCGGCCGGTAGGAAGAACATAGGACCGGGGCCGCTCTTGTAAACGATGTTGCCGTCCAGCCCGACCAGCGCCAGGCGTTCGGGAACCGCGTTCCACAAGCTGGAGACAGCATCGTCCATGCCATCAACGAGGGCAGGCAGCTCAAGAGCGGTTCGCAACATGCAAGCCTGCCCGGCGTCTATCCTTTGGTCGATGTTGGCAGGTTGGGCAAATACTACGCCGTCGGTAAGGTTCTCGTCCACCTGCCAGCCATCGCTCGGGTGAATTTCCTTGATGTAAACGACGTAAAAATCGACCTGGTCTTTCCAGCGACGGTAGATATCGTTAACGGCACCAGCCTGGTACCGAAAGGGCGGTCAAGTGTAGCTACCAAAAACGAGCGCGACCGGCCGTTTGCCGAAATGATCTGAGAGAGTAACCGGGGGGCCGTCCTTGTCGTTGAGCCGGGCGAGAGTGAAATCACTTGCAGCCTGTCCGGCCTGCAGCGATCCAGGCTCGGCCGCCATGGAGTCGGTTAAGTGCTGGGCCGACAGCGGGTTCTCCATCGCCACGGCCAGGCGACCCCAGCCTTCTTCGCCCAGCTCTGCATCTACCGCCTTGAAATCCAGCCCCTGCTGTTCAGCCACGGCTTGGACCATTATTCGGATTTCTTCTCCTTTCATGCGCCCAATGTGGGACAAGGTTTGGCCTCTTGCAAGTAGAATTCCGGGGGTGACGCCCGCGCGTCAGGCTGTTTCAGCCTGGATGTTGATGCTCGCTGCAGTCAGGCCCGCTTGTTCGAGCAGGCGACGGTCAGCGTCGGTGTCGGGATTGCCGGTCGTCAGCAGCTTCTCGCCAAAAAAGATCGAATTCGCACCCGCCATGAAGCACAACAACTGGGCTTCCTCCGATAGGCGGCTGCGGCCCGCTGACAGCCGGACCACTGAGGCCGGCATCATAACCCTGGCACAGGCCACCATGCGCACCAACTCCAGTGCTTCAACAGGTTCGCGGTCGCCCAGAGGAGTGCCCTCTACTGGCACCAGGGCGTTGACAGGAACGCTCTCGGGATGTCTGGGCAAGTTGGCCAGTTCGACCAGCATGGCACAGCGATCGTTAATACTTTCGCCCATTCCGATTATACCGCCGCAACACACGGTGATGCCGGCTTCGCGAACGTGGGCGAGTGTTTCGAGTCGTTCATCAAAGTTGCGGGTCGTAATTATCTTGTCGTAGTACTCTCGGGAAGTATCGATGTTGTGGTTGTAGGCCGTAAGTCCGGCATCCTTGAGCTTGCCCGCCTGCTCGGCGTTGAGCATGCCCAGGGTCACGCAGCTCTCCATGCCCAGGGAGTTGACCCCACGCACCATGTCGAGAACCGAATCGAACTGGCTGCCCGAACGGACGTCGCGCCATGCCGCCCCCATGCAGAAACGGGTTGCGCCGGCGTCCCTGGCTTCCGATGCCGAGGCCAGGACGGCCTCTACGTCGATCAGCGCCTCGTTCTCAACGTCGGCTTCGTAGTGAGCGCTTTGGGGACAGTAGGAACAGTCCTCGGGGCAACCGCCCGTCTTGATTGAGAGCAACGAACAGAGCTGGACCTGCTTCGGGTCGTGGTGCTCGCGGTGTACACCCTGGGCCAGGTAGAGCAGCTCGCCCAGGGAAGTGTCGTGGATCTCGCGGGCTTCGGCTACCGTCCAGTTGTGTCTGAATCCTTCGGTCATCCTCCTTTTTTAGGCCGAGTCCCCCGCTGCTTCAAACCCACGAAGTGGGGGCGGTCTCAGCTCCGTGGGTGACCGGACAGCGTGATCACCGTGATTTCCCTTGGGGTCGCGATGCGGACCGGCTGCCCGGTCATCCCGAGGCCCCGGTTCACATGCAGGCAGGACCCGCCGCTGTAATAAGTACCGCGTGGGTACCTGGTCATAAAACGCGCCAGGGATAGCCGCACCCGCCCGGGCAGAGGCAGTGACAATTGCCCGCCATGGGTGTGGCCAGCCAGGACGAGATTCAGGCCCAGCTCGGCCGCCTGGGGAAACAAGTCGGGGCGATGCGCGAGAAGAACACTGGGCTCCCCGGCAGGCACGGCGGTTGCGAGTTCGTCAAGGAATGGGTCTTTCGCTAAGCCCCTGGCCCAATCCTTACCTCGATCATCGAGGCCAATAAGGTGCAGGCTCGCGCCTCCAACATCCACCACTGTCCCGCTGTCGCGCAAGACTTCAAAGTCGGTCCAGGAGTGAAGGGCTGCCGTCACGGCATCGGCGCCGGTCGCCCGATCATGATTCCCCATTATGGCGTAAACGCCATGGCGGGCGCGGAGACCACCCAGCGCGGGAAAAGTCTGAGGGGCATGGGCGAGGCCATCGGTGATGTCACCTGTAATACACAGAAGATCAGGCTCAAGACCGTTTACGATCGAAACGTAACGGCTGATGCGTTCAGCCGACATGAACCGGCCGAGGTGAATATCGCTCAGCTGCACCAGGCGCAGCCCCTCAAGAGCAGCGGCCAGTTCGGGAATCGCCACTGAGATCTCGTTGATGTGCAATTCGGCCTGCCCACGAGTGTAACCCCAGGCCATGGATGTGAATACTGCCAGCAGCCCCGCTGTGGTGAGTTGTCGAGCGAGTTCGAGTGCGCCTGCTGAAAGCGACAACGTGGCCGATGCTCCGAGCGCATAGAGGACAGCACCGGTAAGCGAGCCTACGACCCACGCGAAAACGAGGAACAAGGAAGCGAAGATCGAGCTGAACGCCAGCCCTGTCCATGCTCGCTGTATCCACGCAGTGACATTACTGCGCGGCTCGAACGGCAGGAGCGAGCGGTTAACGCTGTAGAAAACCAGTGGTGCGGCCACGTGCAACAACCAGCTGCCCGTGAATTGTGGACCCAGCGCCCACGAGATCATCCACCACGCGCAGGCCCACTGGGAAAAGGCTACGAAACCCAGCAGTAGTGAAAAAAAATGTCTCCAGAAATAAGAGACCAATTTCAGGCGGGCATACGCTGAACCAACTTGTCTCGCATGCGCTCGCAGTGCCGGTCAACGGTGGCCCGCAGCGCACTGAGACTCTCGTCTTCAGAGTCGCCGTGGATGCTCTCGATCCTGTTGACCAGGGAGTCCAGCCTCATGCGCACCTCGTTGAGTTCGCACACCATGCTGGAGAGCTGTTCGGATTTCTTTTTACGCTCGCGCGTACTGCTTGTTTCTATCGTCGATTCCACTGCGACTGTTCCCCCCGCTGCCGGTTGTGTACCCACGCTTCATTAGAGGCCAAAGGCCAGCAGAAGTCTACGTTCGATAGTGCGTAAGTCAGCAGAGAACATCGGCGACCCTGCCGCGTTCAGGTGAACAGGTCATCCTCGGGTGGCCGAAGCAGCTCTACGGCACTGCCGTTACCCAGTTCGGCGCCACTACCTCGTACCAGTACGGCCGGTACTCCCGCGTCTTTTTTCATGGCAATACCGGCTGCGGCAGCCAGCTGATCGGCAACCGCGAGAGATGTGTGCTCGAGGGGTTTTCCCGCCCAGTCACGGCCACCCTGCCTGTCGTCGATGGGCAACAACCCCGCGCAGCCTATGGCCAGGTCCATCTGTCCCAATCTCCAGGCGCGGCCGAAGGTGTCGGAAATGATCACCCCGACCTGCGCTTCGTAGTGGGCAGCGAGTCGCAACATCAGCCCGAGCGCCGACTTGTCCGAATCTTCGGGCAGCAGGGTAGCGTAACCCTCTGCTGCCTGGTTCGAGCAGTCTACGCCCGAGTTGGCGGCAACAAAGCCGGGACCGGTGCGCGTGATAAGGTGGCCGTCCTTCTTTCGCAGGATTTCGCTCGCCTCAAGCAGTGCCAGCTCTACGACGGCCGGGTCTTTGTCGTGCGCACTGGCAAACTCAAGGGCCTCGGTCGAGGGCTCGACTTCGGCCAGCTTGCGCACTCTTCCTTCGGCCCGTGACACGACCTTCTGGCATACGACCAGGATGTCGCCGGATTTGACGCCGACCTTCTGCTTGTCGATAGCCTCGATGAGCAAGGCGGCGAGATCGTTCCCAGGCAGAACCATGGGGACGCCTTCGATGGGTATCAACATGGTTACCATTTCAGCTGTCCGTCCCGCCGAGTGGTATCTTCAAGAGAAAGCGCGCAAGCGCCAGCGAACGCCGCTTACTATCCAGCAGGGTGTTGCGCTCAACAAGGCGGGGCCAGGTGGCTTTACGTCGCGGTGGCGCGTCCCCAGGCGAAACGACCAGCGAGGCCGCGAGCCCCTCGTAGAAGTCGGCTATGCCGGCGCTTCCTCGACCTGCACCCAGGCTTTTCATCATAGCGACCAGGGGGCCCTTCACGGCCCTACCCTCAACCAGGGGACTAACGGCGATGGTCTTGCGGCACACGGCGGCCAACGCCGACCGCAGGCCCGGAATCGAAAGCATGGGCGCAATGCTCACGTAGGGGTTACTGGGAGCGATTATCACCCTGTCGGCCGACGCCAGGGCCTCGCTCACCCCGGGTGCCATACTGGCCCCGGACGCGCCCTGGTAAGTGATGCCGTCCACCCTCGGACGCGCTCCTTGCTTGACGAACCACTCCTGGAAGGCAATGCGGCGTCTACCCGACCTGAGTATGGTACGCACCGGGTCATTGCTCATGGGCAATACCGAGGTCCTGATATCCAGTTGTTTGCAGATTCGCCGGGTGGCCTGGGCAAGAGTCGAGCCTTCTCTCAACAAGTGGCTACGGTAAATGTGAAGGGCGAGGTCCCGATCGCCAAGCGAGAACCATTGGTCGCCGAAATAACGCCCCAGCCAGGGCAGGGCGTTCTGCGTATCGCCGCGTATACCCCAGCCTCTCTTGATCGGGGCAAGCCCGGCCAGTGTGTAAGCCACCGTGTCGAGGTCGGGAGAGACCTGCAGGCCATAGAAACCCTCGTCGTCTCCCGTGTTGACGATCACGCTCAACCTACGGGGATCAACGACTTCGGCGAGACCCCTAAGGAGTCGGCAGGCGCCCACTCCACCCGCCAGCAGGGTGATCCGTGGGTTGGCCGGCAAGGTGTCCATCATCGCTCTCATCCAACAGGTCGTACAGGGTATTGCGTTGTCGGGGTTTTCTTCCCCTCGACATGATCATGCTCCTGAGTTCTTCGGCCGAAGTGTACTCTCCCGAATCCGCGCCCGCTTCGCGCGAGATGCTCTCTTCCATCAACGTGCCACCAACATCATTACAACCGGCGTCGAGACTCAAGGTGGCCAACTCGCGACCGAGTTTGACCCAGGAACTCTGCAGGTTATCGATCAGTCCGTCCAGCATCAATCGGCTGGTTGCGTACACCGCTATATCGAGACGCCCCTGTGGCACCGGGGATACCAGCCCCTCGGCGTAAAGCTGGGTGTTCTGCCAGATAAAGCGCAAGGGCACGAACTCGCTGAGTCCACCGGTGTTGCGCTGGATGCTACGCAGCACCTCAATGTGTTCGGCCATGTGCCGTGGTGTTTCCAGGTGACCGTAGAGCATGGTGGAGGTCGTAGGCAAACCCACCTCGTGGGCTGTGGTCACGATTTCTATCCAGCTGGCGGTGTCGAGCTTGTCGTGGGTAAGTACCTTGCGGATCTCCGGGTCAAAAATTTCAGCCGCGGTACCGGGCATGGTGTTCAGACCCGCGTCGAGCAGTAGCTCGAGATACGGGCGATAGGCCATTTTCATTCGATGAGCGCCGTACTGGATCTCCATCGGTGAAAACGCGTGAATGTGAAGGTCGGGGTAGGCCTCGCGCACTGTTCGGAGGAGTTGCAGGTAGCCGTCGTCGGGCATAGCCGGGTTGAGCCCACCCTGCATGCACACCTCGGTAGCCCCCAGCGCTACGCCCTCGCCGATACGATCGAGAACGTCAGAGACATCGCGATCGTAAGCGCGGGGACTGTTCTTGAGGTGGGCGAAAGAGCAGAACTTGCATCCCACGAAACAAACGTTGGTCCAGTTCACGTTGCGGTTGATGACGTAGGTCACCGTATCGCCTACCGCGCGTCGTCTCAGCTCATCGGCGACTCCCACGAGGGCGGCCAGCGAATCGCCTTGCAAAGCGAACAGCTCAGTGGCCTCTTCGACATTTGGTGCCCGTCCGGCCAGCGAACGCTCGAGGATGGCCGCCAGGCCGGGCGGGGTGGCCTCCAGGCGGGTTTCGAGATCCCGTTGGTCAGCGAACAGGTACTCGACTCTCTCAGGTGACTGTTCGGTCTGGTAACTCACTGGGCTGCCCCTCCCTGGGCCGTGACCGCCGCGGGCAGGTCCGCAAAGCGTTCAACCGCCCGTCGCATGTCGGGGTCCAGGAATTCGTCGTTCGCGTACTCGGGATAAACCGGCAAGCGGGGCTCGAGTTCGAAGCCCAGCCCCGAGCAGGTTTGCGACAGGTCTTCGAGATGAGGCCAGGGGTCGCCCGGATTAACGTAGTCGGCTGTCACCGGTGAGATGCCACCCCAATCGTTGATGCCGGCATTAACCAGGCGTGCGTGCCCTTGCGGGCTGAGGTTGGGCGGAGCCTGTATGTTCATCGCGGGTCCCAGCAGCAGGCGGGCGATAGCCACACAGCGTATGAACTCGTCTTCTGTCGGTTCCGGAAAACCGCTCATCGGGGTGGAGTCCTTGTGCCTGAAATTCTGTATGATGACTTCCTGCAGGTGACCGTACTCCTCGTGCAAGCGACGCAGTTCGAGCAGGCTCGCGATTCTTTCAGCTTCGGTTTCGCCTATGCCCACGAGTATGCCGCTGGTAAAAGGTATTCGCAGCTTGCCCGCGTCGGCGATCATACTGACCCTTGCCGCCGGGTCCTTATCGGGCGCGTACTGGTGGGGCATTCCTCGTGCACGCAAACGGGGGCTGACATTCTCGAGCATCAACCCGAAGCTCACGTTCACCGGTCGCAAGTTGCGCATCTCATCGATCGACAACAGCCCCGCGTTGGTGTGCGGCAACAGGTCGGCTTCGAGCGCCAGCGAGCATGCAAGGCCCACGTACTCAGCCGTGCTCGTGGCACCCCATCGTTCGAGCTCGGCACTGAACCCGCGGAACGCGATCTCGGGTTTGTCGCCAAGGCACATGAGGGCTTCTATGCAGCCGGCTTCTTTCCCCCGTTGAGACCACTGGCGGATCTCGTCAGGGGTCATGGTCCATTCGCCTGCCTCGCCGGGATCCCGGCGAAAAGTGCAGTACGTACACCTGTCCCGACAAAGATTGGTCACAGGGAGAAAGACCTTTGGAGACCAGGTGAGCACGCGGTCGCGATCACGGTCACGCTGCCGGCAGGCCAGCTCACAGATCTCTTCGGTCAGAGACCATTCGCGATCGCCGTCAGCACCTCCGCGGGGACTGCCAGCTTGCAGAAGGGCATAAGCATCATCGGCGCCCAGCCGCTCAAAAGCCCGGGCCCTGGCAAGGGCTCTGTCTAAAGGATTACGGACCATCTTGATCGCTGATAGTAGAGCAATCAGCTGCTCTTGCCCAACCCAGAAAGCCCTACCCGGGGGTAGGGGTCGGCAACTACTATGCGTCGGGTTGCTCTATGCCGAGCTTGTCCATGCGGTATTTCAGAATCCGCCTGGTCGTGCCCAGGGTTCGCGCGGCCCGGGTTTGGTTATGTCGGGCCCTGCTGAGGGCCTCTTCGATGATGTCCTTCTCAAACTCGTCCACCGCAAGGTCGAGGCTCTTGCGTCCATCGAGCACCATCTGCCGCGTGCCCGGTCCCGCCGTAGACGGCCCCGCCGTCATGTCAGGAGGCAGGCTGTTGACCCCGATCTCATCGCAGTCCGGTGCCAGTACGAGGGTTCTCTCGATCACGTTCTCGAGTTCGCGCACGTTGCCGGGCCAGGGATAGCCGAGCAGTTGTTCTACTGTATCCTGGCCCAGGGTCCGCGGGGGAAGCCCGTGCTCCCGGGTTTTCTTTTCAACGAAGTGGCGAATCAGGAGCGGAATATCATCTGGCCTATCGCGCAGGGGAGGAAGGGTGACCGTGACCACGTTCAACCGGTAGTAGAGGTCAGCCCTGAAAGCGCCTTCTTCTATGAGCTTGCGCAGGTCCCTGTGGGTGGCCGCAACCACCCGCACATCGACTTGCAAGGGGCCCGCGCCGCCCACCCGCATGATCTCGCCTTCTTCGAGAACCCTCAGTAACTTGGCTTGCAAGGACGGGCTCATCTCGCCGATTTCGTCAAGGAACAGCGTGCCCTTGTCAGCGATTTCGAACTGGCCGGTCTTTTTTGCCGACGCGTCGGTGAACGAACCTTTCTCGTGACCGAACAGTTCGCTCTCGAGCAGGTTGTCGGGAATGGCCGCGCAATTTATGGTGACCAAGGTCTCACTGGCCCGCGGGCTGTTGTAGTGAATGGCCTTGGCAATGAGTTCCTTACCAGTGCCCGATTCGCCGCTGATGAGCACCGTGGTCTTCAGCGGGGCCACTCGCCCCACGGTATTGAAGACATCCTGCATCAGGGAGGATTCGCCGATCATGTTGTCCACGGAGTATTGAGAGCCAACTTCACTGCGAAGCTGGTCAACCTCACGAAGCAGATTGGCGTTTTTGATTGCACGGGAGGCAACCATGCGCAGCTCGTCCACATCAAAAGGTTTGGTGATGTAGTCAAAGGCTCCCAGTTTCATGGCCTTCACCGCCGTGCGAACTGTCTTGGTGGCCGTCAACATGACCACGGGCAGCTCGCTATCGCCCTCGCGAATGTGCTCGAGCACTTCGAGCCCGTCGATACCCGGCATGAGGATGTCTAGAAAGGCGAGGGCGGGGCTGTTTTCCTTCAGCCACTCGATGGCGTCTTCGCCACAGGGCTGGGTCACCGTCTCCCAATCGTCCTTGAGTACCATGCGCACTGATTCGCGCACGCCAGCCTCGTCATCAACTATCAGAACTACCGGTTTGCCTGTCATCTACCTCATCCTCCACCGCCCTTGGCAGTTTCCACGTCAGCCTCGATCCATCCTTGGTATTGCTCACACCGAGGTCACCCCCGTTGCGCCTGCTCAGTTCACGGGCCAGCGCCAGTCGCCATGAAGCCGGCGGCCCACCGCCCGAAGTCATGCCAGCCAGGGCAGCGAGTTGCCCTGAACTACCTGGCACGTCGACCACCATCGCTCCTTCGTCGCTTACGGTTACCATTGCCGCGGACCCGCGCGGTAGGGTTTCAACAACGGCGTCCACCATGCAGTCGATCGCAAAACAGAGCTGCTGCAGGTCGGCCTCTACGCGCCACCCCCGCGGCATATCAATGTGTACCGCTGCGCGGGCCTCATCGCCTCGGTCGATGAGCGCGTGTTCGAACAACTCAGCCACGTCAGCCGTTACCGGCTCGGGAAGTGAGAACCCCTCGTACTCGACAAGCGTGTCAACGATATCGCTCAAGCGATCACAGGCCCCCCTGGCCAGGCGCGCGAGCTCGTTGTCTTCGGGCGCAATCGAACTGAAGGTTTTAAGTGTCGTCAGCGGATTCCGCAGGTCGTGGGCCAGGTGTGCAAGCAGCTGTTCCAGGGGTAGGGGCTCGCCAATATCCTTACTACCAGCGCTTTGTGCGTCGACGCGGGGCGGAGCGGGAATCGACTGCAAGGTCGGACGGATCGTGCGCTCGACTCCGAACACGATGTCTTCGGCCTCCAGCTCACGACGCCCGCCGGGCTCGCAGAGCAACAAGGCACGACTCCTGCGCAGCACGACTTCGAGCTCGGTAGCGTTGCCCGGCCAGGCGTAAGCCTGCAGGCGTTCGGCAGCCGAAGCGGCCAGGGAGAATGGAGGGCTGTCGGGATTTTCAAAAGCAGCGAGCATTGCCCGCGCGAGTTCCGGGATACAGAAGGGCTGCTCCCTGAGCGGAGGCAGCAGGGCCGTTAGGCCAGCCACTCGGTAGTACAGTGCCATTACGAGCCGGCCGTCGGTAGCGAGGCTCTCGGGGCTGTCGGCCATGCCGGCGACCACGCCGCAGCCGGAAACCCCCAGCAGGACCGCCAGTTGTTCTTGTTCGGCGTGGCTGCGCAGCTCGAGATCGGGCAGGTAGACTACACCCCGTTCGCAAGACTCAATGAGGCCGGCCGCATCCGAAGCAGCAGTGACGACGCTGAACTCGCTGTTGGGTCCTTGCAATGCAGCCAGCGCCGCGGCCACGTTTTCTTTCCCAACACCGGGTTCTCCCACGAGTACGAGGGGGACCTGGCCGGCAGCGGCTTGCTTGAGGACGGGTTCGGCATGGGCCGGAATCCAAGGAAAAGAGAGCCATGCGGCTGGTTCCGTTTGTTCACCGACGCGGCCGCCCGAGCAAAGCCTGGCCACGGCCGCGCTCAACTCAAAGAGGGGAAAGGGGTGCAGCAGCACTTCCCGCCCCTGGCCTTCCAGCGAACTGGCCCGGGCTGCGCTATCAACTAGAAGCAGCGATGGCACCGAGCTGGGGATCTCGACAGCAGCAGAGTCACAGCAATTGAACACCACAGCGTCGGCGTCCACTGAAGCAGCTGGATCGCCCGATCTGCGCAGTGTCCAGCCCTCGGGCAGGACTTCCTCTACCGCAACCACAAAACGCCCGGGCGAATCCAGGAGCAGCAGCTCAGGCATGGATGAGACCCTCGGCATAAAGGTTGTCGGCTGCTTGTTCGAGAGCCGGAGAATCCACAGGCAGGGTTATGGTAAAGGTCGTGCCCTTGCCGGGTGTGCTGTCGATGGTAACCGAGCCACAGTGATTGACCACCAGCTGCCTGGCGATGGCGAGTCCGAGCCCGGTACCCTCAGTCCTGGTGGTAAAAAAAGGTTCGAAGGCTTGCTCGACCTGCTCTTCGCTCATGCCGCAACCATCGTCAGAGATCGTAAGCGTGGCTGCTTCGGTGCCATTGATCCACCCACGCCCGGTGCTCACCGTGACATGGCCTTTGCTCCTGTTTTCGCAGGCCTGTATCGCGTTGTGGACTATGTTGACGAGGATCTGATTAATCTTATCCTCGTCAGCGATAATGGGAGGCATCGACGCGTCAGTTTCGATACTGAGAGAGACTCCGCTCTTTCGCGCGTGGCTGTCCAGCAGCGTCGCCACCCGTTCGACCAGCTCGTCGAGGTTCAGCGGGCTTCTCTCGTGGGTGGCGGGGCGAGCAAAAGAAAGAAGCTCGTTCACCAGAGCCGTTATGCGATCGACCTCGGATAACGCCAGGTTGAGAAAGGATTCCCTGTACTCTTCGTCGAGATAACGTTCGGGCAGAAGCTGCGTGAAGGTTCGTATCGAAACCAGCGGGTTGCGAATTTCGTGCGCCAGCACGGCGGCCATGGTGCCGATGGTGGCCAAACGCTCGGAGTGCTGCAACACCTCGTTGCTGCGCGCCAGTGCTTCGTTCAATCGGACGGTAAGGACGGCCACGGCCAGTTGCCCGGCGAGTGCATCGAGCAGCTCCAGGTCGTGGCGAGAAAATATCCGCGCGTCGCGTCGCGGACCGAGCAGCATCAACCCCACGAACTGTTCACGCGCGACCAGCGGCACGACCACGTCGCTTTCATGGCGCTCCATTTCGACACAGCCCTGCGCGGCCAGCGAAAGCGGCGCGGCGGCCTGTTCGGCTTCTTCGCGCACAGCCGGGGCGCGCAATGACAACGCCCAACCTGCCACCGGATTGCCGGTTTCCAACTCCTCGGGCCAGTGTCCCCCGTGAGGCCGGGCTCCGTGGAGAACGTAGCGTCCCTTGCCTTTCTCCAGGTAGATCGCGCAGGAAGCCACGCCGTGCCTCGACGCCAGGGTCCGGGCAACTCGCGAAACCATCTCATCGGTGTCGCGAAGCAAGCAAAGCTCCCGGCTCAATTCCATGACAGCGTCGCGATGTCCGCGACCGTCCTCGAGCAGCGACTTCTCGATACGACTGCCCGCGCGTTCCGAGAGGCGGGGGTAGAGGAGAATGCCACCGACCAGCAGTCCGCACGCGAGCAGTGAGAAGCGCGGTGATACCTGGCCGAAGCTCGCTTCCTGGGCCAGGGCGAGCAGCACCCAGCAGACAGAGCCCACCGCGGCCAGCACCGCCGAGTTGGCAAGAGTTCGCGCGAGAGCCTGGTCGAGGTCCATCAAGCGGTGGCGAAAAAACGCAAATGACATCAACCACGCCAGGGCGATGCTGCCCGTAGAACCCACGAGGTACCCTGAAGCCCATGACGCGGTCCAGCCTGCCGGCGCTGAAAAGCGCAAAAAGCCATGCGCAGCACAAACCCAGGCCAGGCCGGCTCCCAGGCGCAGGTAGCGGGCCTGGTTGCGCTTGAGACCCACGTTTTCACGAGCGGCAGTATGCAGCGAGAGAAACAACACGGCGACCACCAGCATCACGTAGACGGGAACCAGGCCGCCCATGGGGCCAGCCACCAGGGCCCAGCGAACTTCGCCGCTGCCGGCGATCACCGCCTGCACACCTCCCACTGTGGCCGCGGCGTAGGTACAGGCAACCAGGGCGATTGCCCCCGCGTAAGCAGCCCAGAGAGTCGGTTTGTCGGGCGTACCGAAGAGCAGCCGTACCGTGTGGAGAAAAAGCAGCGGCGCCAGGATAGTTCCAAGCAGGAGCTGTTCCGACCAGGCCCTGGCTGCGAGTTCGGAAAGCGGCCGCGTAAGGGCAAAGGCGGCTACGTTGGCTATTACCATCGCCAGGCAGAAGGCGAAGAAAAGCTGGTGCAGAAGCCGGCCGGGTCGGCGCGCGAAGACAAGCACGCCCAGGAACAGGTGGAACGCCGCTGCGGCAAGAGGGAGTGCGCTGACCGCGGTCACCCGCGTTCCTGCCTGATCGCGACTAACGCCGCTGTTGCATTCAACTCTACGCCCACCCAGACCCCTCAGCGGTTTACCGACCAGCCTGTCGGCAACACCCAGCGGCCCTAAGACGCCGCCCTAGAGACAAGATACAGTCCAAAGCTGTACACGGCAATAGCACCGGGACAGTAAGACACCGTCCAAGTGTTGTTTTTGGGGGACATCCGGGAGGTCGAGGGTTCTACGACCGCCCGCACACTAACGAACAGGCACCAGCCAGCGGCGAAGCAACGCGGCCGAGGAAAGCAGTAGTCCAAGAAGTACGAATAACTTGCCGCCACTGGCGACCACCCTGTACTGTTCACGTTTGCCGAGGGCGTTCTCGTATACCGCGTTGCTTTCATCGGAATCGTGCAGCAGCGACGCGGTGTCGGTAGCAGTGACCCGTACGGCCTGGTTGAGCGCCCGTACCGAGGCAATGTCTTCGCCGTACTGGGTTACCTTGGAAAGACCCATCCACCAGTTGCCCGCTCCGATGAAGAGCAGCACGACGCCCAGCGCCAGTACACGGGATGACCTGCGTTGCACAGGGTAATATTAGCCTCTTGAGTGGGTTTATACCAAGGCCCCGACGGGCGAACAGCCCCGCTTGAGAGCCAGAAACGGCCGCGCTAGGTTTGAGCGGTGATATCGAACAAAAACGGCTGCCGTGAGCAGGATTGGGGGAGGCTCGATTACGCGGTTGCCATGAAGCGACAGCGCGAGCTCGCCGGTCGCCGGGCGGCAGGTAGTTGTTGCGACACGATTGTCAGGGTCGCGCATCCACCAACCATCACCCTGGGTCGCCACGCTCCCCTGGACGACCTGCTGCTGGACCGTAAACAGCTACAATCGAGGGGTATGGCGCTGCAGCGCAGCGACCGCGGCGGCAGGGCCACCTGGCACGGTCCGGGACAGGCAGTGGTCTACCCAGTGGTGTCGCTGGCCGAGCTGAAGATGGGCGTAGCCGATTGGGTGTGCCTGCTCGAGTCGGCGGTGATCGAAGTGTTGCAAGGCTACGGCGTAGACGCTGAGCGGCGAGATGGTTCGCCGGGCATATGGACGCAGCTGGGCAAAATCGCGTCGCTGGGCCTCAGGGTGAGCAGGGGAGTAAGCTACCACGGCGTGGCACTCAACGTCGGCTTGGATGTCAGTGGATTTGAGGTTATTGTCACCTGCGGCGTTGAAGGCGAGCGGGTGACCAGCCTCGAAGCTCTCAGCGCTTCGACCCTTGAACCCGCCGTTGTATCGCGGCAACTGAGCGCCGCTGTTGCGACCCGCTTACACGGCTCGGCTTCATATGAAAAAGAATGAACGCGACGGTCAGTCTCTCACCAGCGCCATGCTCGAAGGCGACAGGGTTGCCCTTGCGCGCCTGATAACAGCGGTCGAGAACCGCGGCAGCGACACGGCCGCTATAATGTCGAGGGTCTACGCGCGCTGCAGCGACACCTTCATCATAGGCATCACGGGTCCGCCGGGGGCGGGCAAATCAACCATCACCAGCTGCCTGGTCCAACACCTGAGGGCGAGGGACCAGTCGGTGGGGGTAGTTGCGATTGACCCGTCGAGCCCTTTTTCCGGCGGCTCGGTACTGGGCGACCGCATTCGCATGCAGGATCACTTTCTCGACCCCGAGGTATTCATTCGCAGCCTCTCCACGCGCGGTAGCCACGGTGGACTGGCGAGGGCCGGCCGAGACGTCGCACGTATCTTCGGCGCCTATGGCAAGGACGTGGTCATCATCGAAACCGTCGGGGTAGGGCAGACCGAACTCGACATCATGGAAGTAGCCGACACGGTGGCCGTGGTGCTCGTGCCCGAGTCCGGGGACACTGTGCAGGTCATGAAAGCCGGCTTGCTCGAAATCGCCGACCTCTTCGTGGTCAACAAGGCGGACCGTGAAGGCGCGGTGCGCATGAAAACCGAACTGCAGACCATGCTCTCGCTGAGAGTCGGAAGCGGTGGGGAAGACTTCTGGGAAGTTCCGGTTCTGCTTACCGAAGCCCGCAACGGCAAGGGGACAGAAGAAATCCTCAACGGCTGCCTGGCCCATCATGAACGCCCCGGAGACGAGGAACGGAGCCGCCATCGCGGACAACGCCTGCGTGAAGAAGTAATTGAAATCTGCACCGAGGAACTGGTCAGGCGTCTACACGAGCGCAGCGATGATGCGCCGCTGGCGCCGGTACTCGAGCGCGTGGCCAGGGGTGAACAGGACCCCTACGCCGCGGCCCTCGAGATCATCAACGACGATGTCAGTCTCGCCCGGGTGCTGTCGGGAGGAAACGATTAGGGTCAAGGCTGCTTGACTTCGGAACAGCCAATTTTCATCCTGCACGATTCAGTGGCGAGGTAGCTCAGGCGGTTAGAGCGAGGGTCTCATAATCCCTAGGTCGTGAGTTCGAGTCTCACCTTCGCCACCATTTTTTTCATTCGAAGCGCCAAAGTGTCAATTCGCGCACGAGCCGTCACGGGAGCCACCATGACACCACCGCTG